>JAIIAN010000303.1 GCA_022717655.1 Bacillota bacterium
CTCTGTTCTGAATTGCCATGCGTATCATCTTTTCAAATGACTCGCTGAAATGTTCATCATCTTCTGATGTCCGTTTCTTTGGTCCTTTTATATGATTCTTCCCGGATGACCTTCGGGCTTTCTTATTCAGATGCCGTTCCATAAGCATCCGGTCTATATTGTCATTTGTGTACCATTTTCCTGATTGGTGAATTGCATACACACCTTTTCCAAGTGCCATTGCCGCCACACCATAATCCTGTGATACAACAATATCTCCCTTGTGGCAAATGCTAATCAACTTATAATCGACTGCATCAGCTCTGGCACCAACCACAATCACTTCACTGTAATCTGATTGAAGCACATGGTTCGTATCACATAACAGAGTCACCAGTATTCCGTATTTTTCTGCTGTTCTCTCAACTATTCCAACTACCGGACAGGCATCAGCATCCACATAAATATGCAGATTTCCAACTCGCTTTTCCATTTCTTCCTGATACATTGCATATTCAGTTTTGCTCATACACACCGGTCCGATTGATGTCTCATATATCTGTCGGTCTGTAATTTCCTTTGGCTCCTGTTCCATCAGTAAAATGCTCCTATATTACAATTCCGTTAATGTGATCAATCTCATGCTGAATTATCTGTGCAGTCCAACCGGAATACTTCCCGTGCTGTGGCTTAAAATTCTGATCCAGATAATCAACCTCTATTTCTTCATATCTTTTACATGGTCTGGCTCCTTCCAAAGAAAGACATCCTTCCTCCGTCTGAAATGCACCCAGTTTCTTTGTAATTACTGGATTGACCATAGCAAACCGGAATGGTCCTGCTGCCACCACAATAATTGCTTTCTTAACACCAATCATATTGGCTGCCATCCCTACACATCTGTCAAGATTCGCCCGCAATGTATCAAGCAAATCATTGATTACCTGTTTATCTGCCTCTGTTGCCGGTTCTGATTTCTGTGCCAGAAACAGAGGATCTTTTACTATCTTTTTTACCATATCTGCTCCAAATCTTTCCTATTTCAATCATCAGAATTCCATTCTGATTCCGGTTCTTCCATCATAAGATCAAATATCGTTTCTTCAATGACTTTCACACACTCGTCTATACTATGCAAGATATCCTTGCCCCAGAAGCGTATTACTGTCCATCCCATAAATAACAATTTTTTATTTACAAATCCATCCCATAACGGTATAATAAATGCTGTAGTTGAATAAGATAAGTATGTGCTGATGGATCGGTGTCTATTTTTAGATGCTTTAGTCCTAAGGTGCTATCACAGTTAAAAGGGCTTCCTATACGGTGTCTTTTTATCAGATGCTTTAGTTAGGAAGTTCTTTTTATCCCCATTTTAACAAATCATAAATCATAATCAATCTTCTAACATTTGTTCTAATTGCAGGTTTTGAATTTTGTAATACATTAATATCATGTTCAAATATCTCTTTTAAGACATTGTATAATTCCTGAACATCTATGTCCTGCTCTTCCAAATGTGCAATTAGATATGTCGCTCTTTCAATAGACGTTTTTTCATTTTCCCAAATCTGTGTAACCGATTTATAATCTCCTAATTTATTTCTATTTTTCTTGATTGTAGCAGAAATTATGTAATCAAAATTTTGTTTTTCTGCTAACTCGATACATTCTGGATAATCTCCTGTTGCTTCAGACAAATACTTATTTACTGGCAATCTTCCCGAATTTTGTTTAATCAAATCATCAAATGCATATTTCAACAAATCATCGGCCGAAAATTCTATATCCTGTATAACAATATTTCTGTACCACTCATCAGCCTTTAATCCATGTAAGCCTCTTAAGCCGTAATCGCTATATTTACCTATAGCCATTACAAATTCTTCATCTTTTACCCTATCATCTTCTATCGAAGCAACTCTCATACTCGCTGTTGGCATATTTGTAACAGTAAAATCATACAATTCTTGTTTGAATCTCCTAAGAATTCTTACTGGCAACTTCGATTTTTTCCCTTCTAATGCCTTATATATAAGTTTAAAATCCTCTACAACAATTTTTGTCATCGCAAGTGGTTTATCATCTATCATTATTGTATACGGAGTAACTTCACTTCCAACTTTTCCAGGCTGATACTCAACAAATACAAATCTGTCTTCTAACATTTTTAATTGTTGAACATCCAAGCAATCAATTATAGATTTGATTATCTTCTGAATATTAGTATCACTTATAGAATATCCCATAAAAATAATTGGATATTCCATAAAAATTGTCATCAGCTTAGCGGCCAAATAAGGACTTCTTTTATCAAAGTCAATATAATCCTGTTCATTTATAATAAGACTCCCCGGATCTTCTATTGAACCGTGAATCTTAAATATTTCCGCAATTCCTTGAATCGCAGAAAAAACCAATTGTCTCTGCCCTACATATTTAGTATATCCATTAAAATTATTTTCAATAAAATCATCATAATTTGTTGTAATAACCCCAGCTATATTTTTTTCAGAAAGCTTTGTCAACATCTCTATTTCTGGTTTATATTCTTCCACAACGATGCTTTTCTTTTTTATGTATGCTGCAATTTCTGCTTTAAAAGGAGATAATCCTTCTTTTACTTTTACAAGCATCTCATCATTTAATGTTCTAATAGATGGATCTATGAACCATTTTTCGTCATAGTCTTTTTGTATCAACTCTGCTACTTTAGGAAGTAAACCTTGTGGTGCTTCCTCTTTTAACGCCCTATTTTCATAAGCACTATACATAAAATCATCTGCCTTTATTTCATAGGCAAAATGCTTTAGTAAGCCTTTCCAATCCGGCAAATTGTAATAACGTCGAGTGA
>JAIIAN010000052.1 GCA_022717655.1 Bacillota bacterium
TGATTGTATCAGGAGGGGGGCAAGCCCCTTCTGATAAGCTGCGTAGCAGCTATTTGGTTATGAGCAAGTAGCGAAGCGGATTGCGAATATCCACTTGACACAGTATACAGAACAGTAAAAAATAGAATACATACATAAAATTAAAAAGGGGGTGAAGATCTATGGCTGAAATTTTGGAGACAATAGATTGGAGTCCTCTTTTTATTTCTCTGAAAACAGGTATTTTTGCAACTGTGCTTGCATTTTTTGCAGGAATTGCAGCCGCAAGGTTTATTATGAAATTAAATAATACCGCAAAAGCAGTTGTAGATGGATTATTGACACTTCCGTTGGTACTTCCGCCTACGGTAGCGGGATTTTTCCTGTTGTTGATTTTCAGTTTGCGAAGACCATTTGGAAAGTATTTATACACACAGTTTGATATTAAACTGGTTCAGACCTGGCCGGGCTGTGTGATTGCAGCGCTTGTCATTGCATTTCCGCTTATGTACCGAAATGCAAGAGCAGCATTTGAACAGGTTGACGTGAATGTGATTTATGCGGGAAGAACGCTTGGAATGTCTGAAAGAAAAATTTTCTGGAAGGTAGTTGTTCCGATGGCAGCTCCGGGGCTTGCATCCGGTACGGTACTTGCATTTGCAAGAGCGATTGGAGAGTATGGTGCAACTTCCATGCTTGCCGGAAATATTCTCGGAAAAACCAGAACGGTATCCGTGGCAATTGCTTCGGAGGTCGCCGCAGGAAACTGGGATACCGCAGCATTCTGGGTATGTGTGATTGTAATTTTATCGTTCCTGATTGTGGCACTCATCAATCTGATATCAGGAAAGAATATGAAAAATGTGAACAGGTGGATGTGATATGGCACTACAGGCAAAGATAAAGAAAAAATTTTCCGGATTTACATTAGATGTGGAATTTGAAACCAAAGAGGGATGCATGGGAATCCTTGGTGCGTCGGGCTGTGGAAAGAGCATGACCTTAAAATGTATTGCCGGAATTGAAAAACCAGACAGTGGAAGAATTGTACTAAATGGAAGAGTATTATTTGATTCCGAGAAAAAAATCAATCTTCCGGTTCAGGAAAGAAATGTCGGATATTTATTTCAGAACTATGCCCTGTTTCCAACCATGACCGTGGAACAGAATCTGATGGTTGCAATGGATGGGAAAAAAGAAGAAAAACGGGCAAAGATAAAAGAACAGCTTGAGCGTTTTGAACTTTCGGGTCTGGAGAAACGATATCCTTCCCAGCTTTCCGGTGGACAACAGCAGAGGGTGGCACTTGCGAGAATGTTGCTTCATCAGCCGGAAATCATCATGCTGGATGAACCATTTTCTGCGCTGGATGGATTTTTAAAAGATACCCTTCAGCTTGAAATGCTGGAATTAATTGAAGAATATCAAAAAGATGTGTTGATGGTTTCTCATTCAAGAGATGAAATCTATCGTTTCTGCAACAATATGGTACTGCTTGAAAAAGGAAGCTGTATCTTAAAAGGAAAGACAACCGATATTTTTGCAAATCCAAGAAAAATGGAAGCAGCGAGACTGACCGGCTGTAAAAATATTTCTGTGGCAGAAAAAAGAAGCAGTCACAGTGTGTATGCAAAGGACTGGGATTTTGTATTTGAAACGGAAGAAGAAGTCAAAGATTCCGTCAAATATATCGGAATCCGAGCACATTATATGAAACCGTCGGATGTGCCGGAAGAAGTGAATTCCATGAAAATTGTACCGGCGGGCTATACAGAGACTCCGTTTGAGAATCAACATTTATTTAAAAATGCAGAAAATCCAAAGAGCAGGAGACTTTGGTATATTGAAGAAAAACCAGATTTAAAAGAGACAACGGAACAACCATTACCATCTTATATGATATTTCCGAAAAAGTCGTTGATGCTTCTTGAGTAAAAGTTACTTTTGTCACTCACATCATTAATTTTATTAAAAAAGAAACTTGACAGATGGAGTAAACTATTTTATGTTACTATTAAATAGAAAATAGCAAGAGATACAGATTTGACAGAAATAGAATAAAAGTAATTTGAATTCAAGGAGAATAGAAAACAATGACATTAAAAGAGTGTTATGATGCATTAGGGGGTAATTACGAAGATACCATAAGACGTTTATACAATGAAAAACTGGTAGAGAAATTTCTATTTAAATTTGAAGATGACCCGAGTTTTGGAAATTTAAAAACAGCTCTGGCAGAAGAAAATCTGGAAGATGCATTTCGTGCAGCACATACTTTAAAAGGTGTGGCACAGAACATGGGATTTGATACACTTGCAGAATCAAGTTCTGCATTGACAGAGGTACTTCGTTCAAGAACTGTTATGCCGGATTCTGAAATGATGGATAAAGTATGCGAGGATTATAATAAAATCCGCAAAACGATTACAGAATATAAAAAATAAAAATGAATTGACAAAGATCTGCATCTATGTTAGACTGGAAAAGCGACAGTGGAAGTGGGTCTTTTTTTTGTGCCTAAAACAAAGGATAAAAAAAGATTTGTCGCGGTAAACAAAGAAACGTTGCAAAGGCAGAGACGTGAATCTGCCGGCGATAAAAGACACATGGAGGTGGAAGTCGTGCGCGTAAAAATCACATTGGCATGCACAGAATGTAAACAGCGTAATTACAACATGACAAAAGAGAAAAAGAACCATCCAGAACGTATGGAAACTAAAAAGTACTGTAAGTTCTGTAAGGCTCATACTTTGCACAAAGAAACAAAATAATCTGGCTGTGAGGTGAAGCTATGGAAGCAGAGAAAAAAGAAAAAGCTCCAAAGAAAAGCTGGACCAAGGGACTTCAGGCTGAATTTAAAAAGATAGTCTGGCCGGAACAGCAGACACTGGTAAAACAGACCGTTGCTGTTGTAGTTATTACTGCGATTGTAGGTGTACTTATTTCAGCAGTTGACAGTGCAGCTCTGCAGGCATTGAATTTATTGATTAAGTAAGGATAAGGTGAAAGCATGTCAGAAGCAAATTGGTATGTTGTACATACCTATTCAGGGTATGAAAACAAGGTAAAAGCCAACATTGATAAGACAATTGAGAACCGACACCTGGAAAATCAAATTTTAGAAGTTCGCGTACCCTTAGAGGACGTAGAAGAGAACAAAGATGGCAAACGTAGAATTGTCCAGAAAAAAATGTTCCCTGGATACGTTTTAATTCACATGGTGATGAATGACGACACATGGTATGTCGTAAGAAATACCAGAGGTGTTACAGGGTTCGTAGGTCCGGGTTCTAAGCCGGTTGCCCTCTCTGAAGTTGAGATGGAACGTCTTGGAATTCAGAACGTAGTAGTTCAGATTGATTTTGAAGTGGGTGACAGCGTTGTTATCACAAGTGGTGCATGGAAAGACACAGAGAGTGTAATTCAGAGCATCAACGAAGCAAAACGTACGGTAACAATAAATGTTGAGATGATGGGACGCGAAACACCGTTAGAAATCGGATTCGCGGAAGTAAAGAAATTGTAACAAAAGTAAAAGAGCCGCAGGTCACAGGCTCGTGGGAGGGAAATCCCCGACATTACCACATTATTAGGAGGTGCCAAAATGGCAAAGAAAGTAACAGGATATATTAAATTACAGATTCCAGCTGGAAAGGCAACACCAGCACCACCGGTTGGTCCTGCTCTGGGTCAGCACGGTGTAAACATTGTACAGTTTACAAAGGAATTTAATGCAAGAACAGCAGATAAAGGTGACTTAATCATCCCTGTTGTTATTACTGTATATGCGGACAGAAGCTTCAGCTTCATCACAAAGACTCCGCCGGCAGCAGTTCTGTTAAAGAAAGCTTGTAACATCAAATCTGGTTCAGGCGTTCCTAACAAAACAAAAGTTGCTACAATTTCCAAAGCAAAAATCCAGGAAATTGCAGAAATGAAAATGCCAGACTTAAATGCAGGTTCTCTTGAAGCAGCTATGAGCATGATCGCTGGTACTGCAAGAAGTATGGGAATCACTGTAGAAGAGTAATTAACTATCAAACGAACGTGGGAGGGACATTCCCGCAATTACCACTAGGAGGTTATTAATATGAAACGCGGAAAGAAATATGTAGAAGCTGCAAAAGCAGTGGATCGCGCAAATTTATATGAAACAGAAGAAGCTATCTCTTTAGTTAAGAAAACAGCGGTAGCTAAATTTGACGAAACAATCGAAGCGCATATCAGAACAGGATGTGACGGACGTCATGCTGACCAGCAGATTCGTGGTGCAGTTGTACTTCCTCACGGAACAGGTAAAACTGTTCGTGTATTAGTATTTGCTAAAAATGCAAAAGCTGATGAAGCACAGGCAGCAGGAGCAGACTTCGTAGGAGCTGAAGAATTAATTCCGAAGATCCAGAACGAAGGATGGTTAGATTTCGACGTAGTAGTAGCTACACCGGATATGATGGGTGTTGTTGGTCGTCTTGGTCGTGTACTTGGACCAAAAGGCTTAATGCCAAACCCAAAAGCTGGTACAGTAACAATGGACGTAACAAAAGCTGTTCAGGAAATCAAAGCTGGTAAGATTGAATATCGTCTTGATAAAACAAACATCATTCACGTGCCAATCGGAAAAGCTTCTTTCACAGAGGAGCAGTTAGCAGACAACTTCCAGACTCTTATGGGAGCTATTGCAAAGGCTAAACCAAGCACACTGAAAGGTCAGTACCTGAAGAGTGTAACACTTGCTTCTACAATGGGACCAAGTGTTAAGGTTAACCCGGTAAAATTAGCTCAGTAATAGATTTTAGAAAAAGACGTCGTATCTAAGTAAGAGAGATATGGCGTCTTTTTTGTATTATAAAATAAAAAAACAAAAAAATAAAAAAAGTTCTTGACAAACCTCTATAGGTTTGGTATTCTGCTAGAGGAATAGCTGCCGAAGACAGCAGGTGCCGTTAGGCATAAGGTTAAAACGCCTGCCGAGGAAAGATTCATTCTTACAAAGTTTAGGATTGATAAAACCTCTCTGTCTTGTGCGGAGAGGTCTTTTTGTAAGTACTAATATTGAAGTACCTTTCGTAAAGGAGCAGCGCAGCCTAAAAAAATAAGGAGGTGCACTAATTCATGGCAAAAGTAGAACTTAAAAAGCCTGTCGTAGAAGAAATCGCTAACAGCATCAATGGTGCAGCAAGCGTAGTATTAGTTAGCTACAAAGGTATCACTGTTGAACAGGATACAAAGATGCGTAAGGAATTAAGAGAAGCTGGTGTTACTTATAAAGTATACAAAAACACAATGATGAACTTTGCATTCAAAGGAACTCCTTGTGAAGAATTATGCCAGCACTTAGAAGGAACAAATGCATTAGCAGTATGCACAGAGGATGCAACTGCACCGGCAAGAATTCTTGCTAAATATGCAAAAGACGTTCCGTCTCTGGAATTAGTAGCAGGTGTTGTTGAAGACACTTACTATGATAAAGCTGGAATTGAAGCTCTTTCAAAAGTTCCGTCAAGAGAAGAACTTCTTGGAAAACTTCTTGGAAGCATCCAGTCTCCGATTACAAACTTCGCTCGTGTGCTTAACCAGATTGCTGAACAGCAGGGTGGCGCAGCAGCAGAATAATGTGCGGTAGAAAATAAGAAATATGACCGGTTATCCGGTACTCTAAAATTAAAAATCGAAAAAATGGAGGTAAATTTAAAATGGCAAAATTAACAACAGCAGAATTTATTGAAGCTATCAAAGAATTATCTGTATTAGAATTAAACGAATTAGTAAAAGCTTGTGAAGAAGAATTCGGTGTATCCGCAGCAGCAGGTGTTGTAGTTGCAGCAGCAGGAGATGCAGCAGGCGCAGCAGAAGAAAAAGATGAATTTGACGTAGAACTGACAGAAGTTGGTCCTAACAAAGTTAAAGTTATCAAAGTAGTTCGTGAAGTAACTGGATTAGGCTTAAAAGAAGCTAAAGAAGTTGTTGACGGAGCTCCTAAAGTTGTTAAAGAAGGCGCATCTAAAGCAGAAGCTGAAGAAATCAAAACAAAACTTGAAGGCGAAGGCGCTAAAGTTACTCTTAAATAATTTAGGTGTAAACTTGCCAGGACTTTTGACCCCGACATCTTTGGATGTCGGGGTTTTGTTTATCCAAGAATGAAAAATTTTAATGAGAAAATTTAGTTGGAAAAAATGCTTGACATGTATTATAGAATGTGATAAAGTGAAAAATGCACTATTATGGAAACTTATGCCTGTTGTTCTATTTATTTATAAATTTACAGGAAGAAAACAGGATCTGAATTATAATCCATAATAAAATTAAAACATACAAGGGGTGAAACGTCAATGGAGAAAAACAGAATCCGTCTCATTAAATCCGGTAAGAGCATGAGAATGACTTACCAGCGCCAGAAAGAGGTACTGGAAATGCCGAATCTGATTGAAGTTCAGAAGGACTCTTATCAGTGGTTTTTGGACGAAGGTCTTAATGAAGTTTTTGAAGATATCTCTCCAATCGCAGATTATAGCGGTAAGTTAAGCTTGGAATTTGTTGACTTTACTTTATGCGAAGATGAAGTAAAATACTCCATCGAAGAGTGTAAAGAAAGAGATGCGACTTATGCTGCACCTTTAAAAGTAAAGGTAAGATTATACAACAAAGAAAATGACGAAGTCAGTGAACACGAGATTTTTATGGGTGATTTACCACTGATGACTGCTACAGGAACGTTTGTAATTAACGGTGCTGAACGAGTAATTGTCAGCCAGTTGGTTCGTTCTCCAGGCATCTACTACGCAATCGCTCATGATAAGCTGGGTAAGACCTTGTATTCTGCTACAGTTATTCCGAACAGGGGTGCATGGCTGGAATATGAGACGGATTCCAATGACGTGTTCTATGTTCGTGTAGACAGAACAAGAAAAGTCCCGATTACAGTTCTCATTCGTGCTTTAGGTGTAGGTACAAATGCAGAAATTATAGATTTATTCGGTGAAGAACCAAAGATTCTTGCAAGTTTTGGTAAAGATACATCTGAGGATTATCATACAGGTCTTTTAGAGCTGTATAAGAAAATCCGTCCGGGTGAACCGCTTGCAGTAGACAGCGCAGAGAGCCTGATTAATGGCATGTTCTTTGACGCAAGACGTTATGACCTGGCAAAAGTAGGTCGTTATAAATTTAATAAAAAACTGTTATTAAGAAACCGTATTGTAGGACATCCGCTGGCTGAAGAAGTTGTAGATGTCACAACAGGTGAAATTATTGCAGAAGCAGGTACAGTTGTAACAAAAGCACTGGCTGACCAGATTCAGAATGCAGCTGTTCCTTTTGTATGGATTCAGGGTGAAGAGCGTAAAATCAAAGTACTGTCCAGTATGATGGTAGACCTCACAAGCTTTGTTGATATCGACCCGGAAGAAGTTGGTATTTCCGAGATGGTTTACTATCCGGTACTGGCTAAGATTCTGGAAGAAAATGAAGATATTGAAGATATCAAAGAAGCAATCCGCCGTGATATTCATGAATTAATTCCGAAGCATATTACAAAAGAAGACATTTTTGCTTCTATCAACTACAATATGCATCTGGAATATGGTCTGGGAAATGATGATGATATTGACCACTTAGGAAACAGACGTATCCGTGCAGTTGGTGAATTACTTCAGAACCAGTACAGAATCGGTCTTTCCAGACTGGAAAGAGTCGTTCGTGAAAGAATGACAACACAGGACAGCGATACAATTTCTCCGCAGTCCTTAATCAATATCAAACCGGTAACAGCAGCAGTGAAAGAATTTTTCGGTTCTTCCCAGCTGTCACAGTTCATGGATCAGAACAACCCTCTTGGTGAGTTAACTCATAAGAGACGTTTATCCGCACTTGGTCCTGGTGGTCTGTCCCGTGACCGTGCAGGTTTCGAGGTTCGAGATGTTCACTATTCTCATTATGGAAGAATGTGCCCGATTGAAACCCCTGAAGGTCCGAACATCGGTCTGATTAACTCCCTTGCATCTTATGCAAGAATTAATAATTATGGATTCGTTGAGGCTCCATATCGTAAAATCGATAAATCTGACCCGAAAAATCCTCGTGTTACAGATGAAGTTGTTTATATGACAGCTGACGAAGAAGATAATTACCATGTAGCACAGGCGAATGAGCCGTTGGATGCAGAAGGTCATTTCATTCATAAAAACGTATCCGGTCGTTACAGAGAAGAAACTCAGGAATATGAACGCCACATGTTTGACTACATGGACGTATCTCCTAAGATGGTATTCTCCGTTGCTACAGCGCTGATTCCGTTCTTACAGAACGATGATGCGAACCGTGCGCTGATGGGTTCCAACATGCAGCGTCAGGCCGTTCCGCTTCTTACAACAGAAGCTCCTGTAGTAGGTACCGGTATGGAAGCAAAAGCAGCAGTTGACTCCGGTGTTTGCGTTGTTGCAAAAAATTCCGGTGTTGTAGAGTGTGCAGCTTCCAAAGAAATCACTATCCGTACAGATGATGGAAAGAAAGACGTTTATCATCTGACAAAATTTATGCGTAGTAACCAGAGTAACTGTTACAACCAGAGACCGATTGTGTTCAAAGGTGAGAGAGTAGAAGCCGGACAGGTTATTGCAGATGGTCCTTCTACATCAAATGGTGAACTTGCATTAGGAAAGAATCCATTAATCGGATTTATGACCTGGGAAGGTTATAACTACGAGGATGCCGTTCTGCTTAGTGAAAGACTGGTTCAGGATGACGTTTATACTTCTGTTCATATCGAAGAATATGAAGCAGAAGCCAGAGATACAAAACTCGGACCGGAAGAAATCACAAGAGACGTTCCAGGCGTTGGTGATGATGCATTAAAAGATTTGGATGAACGTGGTATCATCCGTATCGGTGCAGAAGTACGTGCCGGAGATATTCTTGTTGGTAAAGTAACTCCTAAGGGAGAAACTGAACTGACAGCAGAAGAAAGACTGCTTCGTGCAATTTTCGGTGAAAAAGCACGTGAAGTTCGTGATACTTCCTTAAAAGTACCGCATGGTGAATACGGTATTATCGTAGATGCAAAAGTATTTACAAGAGAAAATGGTGACGAACTGTCTCCTGGTGTAAATCAGGCAGTACGTATTTATATTGCTCAGAAGAGAAAAATTTCCGTTGGTGATAAGATGGCCGGACGTCATGGTAACAAGGGTGTTGTTTCCCGTGTACTTCCTGTAGAAGACATGCCATTCTTACCAAACGGCCGTCCGTTGGATATCGTACTGAATCCTCTGGGTGTACCTTCCCGAATGAATATCGGACAGGTCCTCGAGATTCATTTAAGTCTTGCGGCAAAAGCACTTGGATTTAACATTGCAACACCGGTATTCGATGGTGCAAACGAGGTTGATATTCAGGATACCCTCAGACTTGCAAATGACTATGTAAATATGGAATGGGATGAGTTTGAGGCAAAACATAAAGATACATTAAATCCGGAAGTAATGCAGTATCTGTCAGATAACAGAGAGCACAGAAAACTTTGGAAAGGTGTTCCAATTTCCAGTGATGGTAAAGTAAGACTTCGTGACGGACGTACAGGTGAATACTTCGACAGCCCTGTAACAATCGGACACATGCATTACCTGAAACTGCATCATCTGGTAGACGATAAGATTCATGCACGTTCTACCGGTCCATACTCACTGGTGACACAGCAGCCGCTGGGTGGTAAAGCGCAGTTCGGTGGTCAGCGTTTCGGAGAGATGGAGGTTTGGGCACTTGAGGCTTATGGTGCTTCCTATACTCTGCAGGAAATTCTGACTGTAAAATCCGATGATGTAATCGGACGTGTTAAGACTTATGAAGCAATTATCAAGGGCGAGAATATTCCAGAACCTGGTATTCCAGAATCATTCAAAGTACTTCTCAAAGAATTACAGTCCTTGGGTCTTGATGTCAGAGTCTTAAAAGATGATATGACAGAAGTGGAAATCATGGAAAATATCGATTATGGCGAGACAGATATGCGTTCTATTATCGAAGGTGATTCCAGACACCGCAGAGATGACGAAGATTACGGCAACTACGGATTCCAGAAACAGGAATTTGAAGGTGAAGAATTAGTCGATGTGGAAGAGGAAGACAATGACGATGATTTACTGAGCGTAGATGAGGATACTCTGGAAGAGTAAGGAAAGGAGTCCACAATGCCAGAAACAGCAAATAAAGAGGTATACCAGCCAATGACCTTTGATGCTATTAAAATCGGTTTGGCATCCCCGGAGAAAATCCGGGAATGGTCAAGAGGCGAGGTTAAAAAACCGGAAACCATTAACTATAGAACCTTGAAACCGGAAAAAGACGGTCTTTTCTGCGAAAAAATCTTTGGACCAAGCAAAGACTGGGAGTGTCATTGCGGTAAATATAAGAAAATTCGTTATAAAGGTGTTGTTTGTGACCGATGCGGCGTTGAAGTTACAAAAGCAAGTGTACGTCGTGAACGTATGGGACATATCGAGCTTGCAGCTCCGGTATCCCATATCTGGTACTTCAAGGGAATCCCATCCAGAATGGGTCTGATTCTCGACCTTTCACCAAGGTCTCTGGAAAAAGTTCTGTATTTTGCAAGCTACATCGTTCTTGATGCAGGGAAAACAGACCTTCAGTATAAACAGATACTGACAGAAAAAGAGTATCAGGAAGCTTGTGCAAAATATGGTTATTCTGCATTCCGTGTAGGCATGGGGGCAGAATCCATCAAAGAACTGCTTGAAGCAATTGATCTTGAAAAAGAATCAGCAGAATTAAAAGCAGGATTAAAAGATTCAACAGGACAGAAACGTGCACGTATCGTAAAACGTCTTGAAGTTGTAGAAGCATTCAGAGAATCAGGAAATCGTCCGGAATGGATGATTATGACGGTTGTTCCGGTTATTCCGCCAGACTTACGTCCAATGGTTCAGCTTGACGGTGGACGTTTTGCAACATCTGACTTAAATGACCTGTATAGAAGAATTATCAATCGTAATAACCGTCTGAAAAGACTGCTTGAACTCGGTGCGCCTGACATTATCGTTCGTAATGAAAAGAGAATGTTACAGGAAGCAGTAGATGCTCTGATTGATAATGGACGTCGTGGCCGTCCGGTAACAGGACCTGGAAACAGAGCACTGAAATCCCTTTCTGATATGCTCAAAGGTAAATCAGGACGTTTCCGTCAGAACCTTCTGGGTAAACGTGTTGATTACTCAGGACGTTCCGTTATCGTTGTAGGACCGGAACTGAAGATTTATCAGTGTGGTCTGCCAAAAGAAATGGCAATCGAGCTGTTTAAGCCTTTCGTTATGAAAGAGCTGGTAAGCAACGGAAATGCACATAATATTAAAAATGCGAAAAAGATGGTAGAGAAACTTGACCCAGAAGTATGGGACGTTCTCGAAGAAGTAATTAAAGAACATCCGGTTATGTTAAACCGTGCCCCTACGCTGCACCGTCTTGGTATTCAGGCATTCGAGCCAATCCTTGTAGAAGGTAAGGCTATCAAACTGCATCCGCTTGTTTGTACTGCGTTCAACGCCGATTTCGATGGTGACCAGATGGCTGTTCACCTTCCATTGTCCGTTGAAGCACAGGCAGAGTGCCGTTTCCTGCTTCTCTCACCAAATAACCTGTTAAAACCATCTGATGGTGGTCCGGTAGCCGTTCCTTCACAGGATATGGTTCTTGGTATTTATTATCTGACACAGGAAAGACCTGGTGTTAAGGGAGAAGGAAAATACTTCAAGAGCGTAAATGAAGCAATTCTGGCTTATGAAAACCAGGTTATTACGCTTCAGACAAAAATCCATGTACACATGGAAAAAACAATGCCGGATGGAACAGTTCTTGCCGGTACAGTAGAATCTACACTTGGACGTTTCTTATTTAATGAAATCATTCCTCAGGATTTAGGTTTTGTAGACCGTACAATTCCAGGAAATGAATTAAAACCGGAAGTTGACTTCCTGGTAGGTAAGAAACAGTTAAAACAGATTCTTGAAAAAGTTATCAATACACACGGTGCTACAAGAACAGCAGAAGTGCTGGATAAGATTAAAGCAACCGGTTATAAATATTCAACAAGAGCTGCGATGACTGTATCAATTTCTGATATGACTGTGCCGCCTCAGAAACCAGAAATGATTCAGAAAGCACAGGATACCGTAGACTTAATTACAAAGAACTTCAAACGTGGTCTTATCACAGAAGAAGAAAGATACAAAGAAGTTGTTGAAACATGGAAAAAGACCGATGATGAGCTGACACATGTACTGCTGTCCGGTCTGGATAAGTACAACAACATCTTCATGATGGCTGACTCTGGAGCCCGTGGTTCTGACAAGCAGATTAAACAGCTTGCCGGTATGCGTGGTCTGATGGCTGATACAACTGGTCATACAATCGAGTTGCCTATCAAATCAAACTTCCGTGAAGGTCTTGATGTACTGGAATACTTCATGTCAGCGCATGGAGCTCGAAAAGGTATGTCCGATACTGCTCTTCGTACAGCCGATTCCGGTTACCTGACAAGACGTCTGGTAGATGTTTCTCAGGACTTAATTGTTCGTGAAGTTGACTGTAGTGAAAACAGAAACGAAATTCCGGGTATGTGGGTAAAAGCCTTCATGGATGGAAGAGAAGAAATCGAAAGTCTTCAGGAACGTATCACAGGTCGTTTCTCCTGCGAAACAATTAAAGATAAAAATGGTGAAGTAATCGTAAAAGCAAATCATATGATTACACCAAAACGTGCTGCAAGAATCGTAAATGATGGTGTAAAAGCAGATGGAACCGGCTACGATGCAGTAAAAATCCGTACCATTCTTACCTGTAAATGCCATATTGGTGTCTGCGCAAAATGTTATGGTGCAAACATGGCAACAGGTGAAGCAGTACAGGTCGGTGAATCTGTAGGTATCATCGCTGCTCAGTCTATCGGTGAACCTGGTACACAGCTGACCATGCGTACCTTCCATAACGGTGGTGTTGCCGGTGGAGATATCACACAGGGTCTTCCTCGTGTCGAGGAGCTTTTTGAAGCAAGAAAGCCGAAAGGTCTTGCGATTATTACAGAAATCAAAGGTATTGCTACCATTAAAGATACTAAGAAGAAACGTGAAATCATTGTTACAGACAATGAAGATGGAGACTCCAAGACTTACCTGATTCCTTACGGCTCCCGTATTAAGGTTCAGGATGGACAGGTACTTGAAGCCGGTGATGAACTGACAGAAGGTTCTGTAAATCCACATGATATCCTGAAGATTAAAGGTGTACGTGCCGTTCAGGATTACATGATTCAGGAAGTTCAGCGAGTATATCGTCTGCAGGGTGTAGAAATCAATGATAAACATATCGAGGTTATCGTTCGTCAGATGCTGAAGAAAATTCGTATCGAAGATAACGGAGATACTGAATTCCTTCCAGGAACTTTAGTTGACGTTCTTGACTTTGAAGAAGAGAATGAAAGACTGATTGAAGAAGGAAAAGAACCGGCAGAAGGAAAACAGGTTATGCTTGGTATTACAAAAGCATCCCTTGCTACAAACTCCTTCCTGTCAGCCGCTTCCTTCCAGGAAACAACAAAAGTTCTGACAGAAGCAGCAATCAAAGGTAAGATTGACCCATTGATTGGTCTGAAAGAAAACGTTATCATTGGTAAACTGATTCCGGCTGGTACAGGTATGAAACAGTATTCTAACATCAAACTTGATACAGATGAAGAAGAAGTTGAGTTTGACGAAATGGAAGAAAATGAAGACGTAACAGTTGGTGAGGAAACCACAGAAGATACAGAAGAAACACTTACAGATGCCGTTGATGAAGTAGAACTTTCCGAAGAGGAAGAAGAAGCAGAATTAACAGAAGAGTAAGAATAGTAAGAAAATAAATGCAAAAGACTGTTTTGTCAGACAACTGGCAAAATAGTCTTTTGTTTTTCTCCTCCATGGACGGATAAATGAATGTGAGAGTCGGATTTTTGAAAGAAAAACAAAAAAAATAAAAAAACACCTTGACAGCGACTTTTTCCATAGATATAATGAGGAGGCGTGCACAGGACTGCGTATTTTTTTGTGCACGATAAAAAAGTTTATTCATAAGAATGAATAACTGGCAGCCACTTATTTCTTCTATATAATATGGCAGAAGAAAAATAATACAGGAGGTGAAAGGAATGCCAACATTCAATCAGTTAGTAAGAAAAGGACGTCAGACTTCCGTTAAAAAGTCTACAGCTCCGGCACTGCAGAAGAGCTTCAACTCTTTACAGAAGAAGACAACAGATATGTCTTCTCCACAGAAAAGAGGTGTGTGTACAGCGGTTAAAACTGCTACACCTAAAAAACCTAACTCTGCTCTTAGAAAAATCGCCAGAGTTCGTCTTTCAAACGGAATCGAAGTAACAAGCTATATTCCAGGTGAAGGACATAACTTACAGGAACATAGCGTTGTTCTTATCCGTGGTGGTAGAGTAAAAGACTTACCAGGTACAAGATACCACATCATCCGTGGTACATTAGATACCGCAGGCGTTGCAAACAGACGTCAGGCCCGTTCTAAATACGGTGCTAAAAGACCGAAAAAATAATAAATTCGGCCAGGCGGTAAAAATTTCCGCTTGATTTATTAGTAGAAATTATCATTTGAAATCACAGATATAACTATTGATTTTGTACGGGGATTCCATAAGCCCAACGGAGTGGCTGCGGGTTTATATAGAGAATTTACCGCGTACGGACATACGCTTATAGTTGTGTGAGTACCGATGATTTAATCTTTGGGACAATGTCATTTGTCTATTAACAATGAAAATGATTAAGGAGGGAAGTAACGTGCCACGTAAAGGACATACTCAGAAAAGAGACGTTTTAGCTGACCCGTTATACGGAAACAAAGTGGTAACAAAACTTATCAATAACATCATGTTAGATGGTAAGAAAGGTGTTGCTCAGAAAATCGTATACGGTGCATTCGCTAAATGTGAGGAAAAAGCTGGAAAACCGGCAATCGAAGTATTCGAAGAAGCAATGAACAACATTATGCCTGTTCTGGAAGTAAAAGCAAGACGTATCGGTGGTGCAACATATCAGGTACCAATCGAGGTTAGACCAGAAAGACGTCAGGCTTTAGCTCTTCGCTGGATTACTCTCTATTCTCGTAAAAGAGGAGAGAAAACAATGGAAGACAGACTGGCAAATGAATTATTAGATGCAATGAACAACACAGGTGCATCTGTTAAGAAGAAAGAAGACATGCATAAGATGGCTGAAGCAAATAAAGCATTTGCTCACTATCGATTCTAATTCAATAGGAGGAAAATCCATTGGCTGGAAGAGAATATCCGTTAGAGAGAACCAGAAACATTGGTATTATGGCACATATCGATGCCGGTAAGACTACTCTTACAGAGCGTATCTTATACTATACTGGTGTTAACTATAAAATCGGTGATACTCATGAAGGTACTGCTACCATGGACTGGATGGAGCAGGAACAGGAAAGAGGTATCACAATTACTTCAGCCGCAACAACCTGTCACTGGACTTTACAGGAAAACTGTAAAGCAAAACCAGGTGCACTGGAACATCGTATCAACATCATTGATACTCCAGGACACGTAGACTTCACAGTAGAAGTTGAACGTTCCTTACGTGTACTTGATGGTGCGGTTGGTGTATTCTGTGCAAAAGGCGGCGTTGAGCCACAGTCTGAAAATGTATGGCGTCAGGCAGATACCTACAATGTACCACGTATGGCATTCATCAACAAGATGGATATCTTAGGTGCAAACTTCTACAATGCAGTAGAACAGATTAAGACTCGTTTAGGTAAAAACGCAATTTGCCTTCAGTTACCAATCGGTAAAGAAGACGAATTCAAAGGAATCATCGACTTATTCGAAATGAAAGCTTACATCTACAATGATGATAAGGGTGAAGATATCACAATCACAGATATTCCTGAAGATATGCAGGAAGATGCAGAACTGTATCATACAGAACTCGTCGAAAAAATCTGTGAATTAGACGATGAGTTGATGATGGAATACCTTGAAGGTGAAGAACCTTCTATCGATGCATTAAAAGCAGCTCTGAGAAAAGGTACATGTGAATGTGCAGCTGTTCCGGTTTGCTGTGGCTCTGCATACAGAAACAAAGGTGTTCAGAAATTATTGGATGCAATTCTTGAATTCATGCCAGCTCCTACAGACATCCCAGCCATCCAGGGTGTTGATATGGACGGAAACGAAATTGAGAGACATTCTTCTGATGAAGAACCATTCTCAGCTTTAGCATTCAAGATTATGGCTGACCCATTCGTTGGTAAGCTTGCATTCTTCCGTGTATATTCAGGTACAATGAACTCCGGTTCTTACGTACTGAACGCTACAAAAGGTAAAAAAGAACGTGTTGGTCGTATCCTTCAGATGCATGCTAACAAGAGACAGGAACTTGATAAAGTTTATTCAGGTGATATCGCAGCTGCTGTTGGTTTCAAAAATACAACAACAGGTGATACAATCTGTGATGAACAGCATCCGGTTATTCTGGAATCCATGGAATTCCCAGAACCAGTTATCGAACTCGCTATCGAGCCTAAGACAAAAGCTGGTCAGGGTAAACTTGGTGAAGCTTTAGTAAAACTTGCTGAAGAAGATCCAACATTCCGTGCTCATACAGATCAG
>JAIIAN010000304.1 GCA_022717655.1 Bacillota bacterium
TATTTAATATCATTCTTCTATTTTTCTACAATCTCCCAGTAACCATTCTTTGGCGAGTCATGTCTCTTAAGTATACCATACTCTTTTAACTTCTTAATATTGTTCTCAATATTTTCGATTCTCCGAAAAACATAGTATCTTCTATCATTCTCTCACTCCTAATCTATACTCGCACCACTGGTGCGAATAATTCTATCTCCAGAGTAAATATCTCTGGAGCATTAATACTATTATAAGTTCTATCCTTCTTTTCCAGCAAGTAAGAAATAATCAATATGAGAATAACATAACACAAAAGGATGTGCTGCGGTAATTTCTCCATTACCTTGGCACATCCTTTCGTATTATTATTTTTTGCTATTCTTCTTAATGACAGCTATGGCTTCCACATCCATGCTCACCACATGTATGTCCTTCCCCGTGGTTGTGCTCGTGATGAGAACATTTCACATCCGGATTATAATCCAGTGTTTCATTGATAAAAGCTTCTACTGCTTCGTCCGCATCTCCGGAAACTCCTCCGAAAAGCTTGATGCCAGCTGCCGCTAACGCTGTCTGTGCGCCGCCTCCGATTCCGCCACAAATCAAAACGTCTGCATTCAATGCATTAAGAACTCCTGCCAATGCACCATATCCGCTTCCATTCGTATCTACCACTTCTGAATGTACTACTTTTCCTTCCTCTACATCGTAAATCTTAAATGTCTCTGTGTGTCCAAAGTGCTGGAAAATCTGTCCATTTTCATATGTTACTGCTATTTTCTTCCGGGCAATCTCATAAATCCGCTGGACCGTCGTTCTTGCGATCTGCATAGATTCTGCACACTGCTCCTGACTATAACCTTTTTTGTCCAAAAGACGAATTGTCTCGTACTCATCTACCGTCAGAACAATAGGTACTTTTTTCTCCGTATTATCTGCCGGAAAGAATTCTAAAACATTCGGAAAATGGCAGACTTTTCTGCATTTTACTGGTCTCGGCATAAACTGCTCCTTTCTCGCTTTTCTTATATAATAGTCCTATAAAGGACATATGTTAATAACATTTTTGACATATGTCCTTTATTAGTGTAGTAAAATACCCCTGTGTGTTAGAATAGTTGTCAGTGACCACATTACCAAATTTTCCTCTGCCTAAAAGTTTAAATTGTTATGCCCTGTATAGCATTTTCATATAAAAATTGTTTTAGTTCTTTGCTTTTACCAGTATTATAGTAATTCAGCAATAATACATTAAACTGTTCCATATATTTATCTGTAATTGTCATAATACCAGAACCAGAAAAAACCAGAATCTTATTTGCAAGCATTAAACTGGTACGTTTGTTTCCATCCCAGAAAAACTGACCTCTTGCTCCCCATGTAAAAGCTTCTAAGGCTTTGTCTGTTGCAGAAGCATCTGGAGCAGATAAAATGTTTCCCAATTCTTCTATTGTTTTTTCTTTAGTTGGAATCGGTGGTTCATAATCCGTTCCTGAAATTCCAACACTTCCAATACGCAATTTTCCCCACTCAAGAGCTTCATTTCTGGCTATATATTCATTTAATTTACACCAATATTCAAATGTAACTTCTTCATTTATTGTACTCAATAGGAACTTCCATGCATCACGCATATTTAGTATTGCCTGAATATCATCAAGCTGTACATTGGGTACATTTATACCATTTAATATTGTCTGCGTCTGTGGAAATGTAACTGCTCTGTTTTCCATTTTCATTCCACAATATACATTTTCATCCCATTTCTTCTTTGCCAAAAACAAACTCTGTTCAGGGGATAAATGAAATTTATCTTCAAACATTGACATCATATATACACCTCTCTTCATCTTGTTTCTACATTATAGCATCGTTATATATAGTTGTCATGTAGTTGCAAACAAATTGATTCAGCAAAAAAGATCCTGTAACCCTTTATCAGTTCCTCTTTTCTCTGCTATTCTCGTATAATAAATATGATATCTCTGGCTCTGCCTCATAAAAACCGAGTATACTTACGAATTGCACATAATTATTCGTAAGATTTTACGCTTGCTTCATCCAGCCTCTTGAAGTTCATCAATAATTCTAATTCAAAGCCTAGATTCTCTCACGGACTTTTTTCGTCAAAACATATTCTCTGGCGGACTTTTTATCTTTAAGTACACGTTAAGTCTAACTTTGACCAATAAAGGGACTATACCAACTCTCTTGAAGTTGCTAGATAACATTGTGGCAGTATTGGCACATTGTGTGGTAAAAACCTTCTTTAAGATAAATTCTATAGTCAATACATAAATTGTGGAAGTGACACCACTGGTGTATTTTCACTAATTTACACCAATTTTTGGTGCTTCATATAATTGGGATAATTTTTGAAAATAAAAAGAAATGTGATAATAGAAAATACCTTCGACACTTCTGTTTAGTACTCATTAATATCTGTGGTACTATCAAAACAGGTATCATATAGGTATCACAATAAAAGAAAAAGCTTCATAAATGGCTTGTTTACGCCATTTATGAAGCTGTGTTTTGTTCCGGGGCACACCACATTATCCTCAAAGGGCAAAATCCAGTATCCTCACTATCCTCACATCCCACAGCAAAGCCACACAGCAAAACCCTCCGGCACTGCAGCGCAATTCCACAGCACATTCCGCAGTGGTAATCCTGACAACCCAACTTCTATCGCGTCCCATATAACAGTATCATCTTACACAGCAGCACTATCGCAATGTCAAAAAAGAACAGCAACAGAGCTACGCTGCGGTATTACTCTCTGTTGCTGATAGGATAATCATTTTTGCCTTTTACAGGATAATGTGGTGTGCCCTGTG
>JAIIAN010000305.1 GCA_022717655.1 Bacillota bacterium
AGTCTCAGCTGTGCCATTTGACCAGAATAAAAAATATGTATTTGAGTCTTATGATGAAGAAAATGGAAGGATGACGCAACAAGTATATCGGCTTTATTCTTATAATGAAAATCAGGTTGTGCTCCAAAAAGAAGAAGCAGATAATCAGGAGGTTTTTTTGATAAAGGTAAAAGATGATTATCTTGCAGTTTATAAAAAAGCAGACCGCCAGCTATTTGAAACGACGAATATTCCGATGGAAGCACTGCCTTTAGAGGAACAGGTAAAAGTGCTGGCTGGAAAAGAAGTTACGGGGACAGAGGCACTTTACAGCTTTTTGGAGAATTATTCTTCTTAAGATTTTTACTTTACGAAAGAAAAAAAATGTAGTAAGATAAAAAAACATGAAAGAAAGCCAGAAATCCTTAACGTTAAGTATAAAAAAGGCGATACAGGAGAGGAGAAAACATGAAGGTACGAGACCGATTAAAAGAGAAAAAAAGAATCGTAGTAAAGATAGGTTCTTCCTCGCTGACTCATGAAGAAACCGGACGTTTGAATTTAATGAAAATGGAAATTCTTGTAAGAGAACTTGCGGATTTACATAATCAGGGAAAAGAAGTGATTGTGGTTTCTTCAGGAGCAATTGCAGTAGGAAGAAGTGCGATGGGAATTGACCATAAACCGAAGGAACTTTCAAAAAGACAGGCATGTGCGGCAATTGGACAGGCACGTCTGATGATGATTTATCAGAAACTGTTTGCAGAGTACAATCAGACCGCAGCACAGATTTTGATGACGAAATATACGATGATTAACCGTGCGACAAGAATCAATGCGAAAAATACCTTTGACACTTTGCTTGAGATGGGAACCATTCCGATTGTAAATGAAAATGATACGATTTCTACAGATGAAATTGAGTTTGGTGATAATGATACGCTGTCTGCATTGGTTGCAGCACTGACCGGTGCAGATATGTTGATTTTGTTATCTGATATTGACGGTCTTTTTACGGATGACCCAAATCAGAATCCAAATGCAGAATTTATCGATTTGGTAGAGAAACTGGATTCACATCTGGATGCCATGGCAAAAGATACTTCAAAGAGTTCTGTGGGAACGGGTGGAATGGCAACGAAATTAAAGGCTGCACATATCGCAACCAGTGCAGGAGCTGATATGGTCATTGCAAATGGAAGTGATTTCCACGTTATCCATAAAATTATGCAGGGAAGAAATCATGGTACGTTATTTTTAGCAGATAAGAAAGAGGAATTTTATCTGGATGATATTATTGATAAATTATGATAGAACCAAATAAATGTACTCATAGAGAAATTTTGAGAGTACAGAAAGAAGAAGCGGAGGAATTTTGATGAAACAAGAACAGATTGAACGAATTAATGAACTGGCAAGAAAGTCAAAAACAACAGGGCTGACACCAGAAGAAAAAGAAGAACAACAAAAATTACGTGCAGAATACATTGCATCCGTCCGTATGAATTTAAAGACACAGTTAGATAACATCAACATTCAGGAAAAGGATGGAAGTGTTGTTAATCTGGGTGAGAAATATGGAAAGAAGAAAAGAACACATTAAAAAATAAGATGAGAAAGGGTGTCCGTTATATGGATGCTCTTTTTGTTTCATGAAAATGGCAGAATGTGAAATTAAAAACACTCTGTATTGAAAAATAAAAAAGATTAGGCTATAATAGAAAAATTGATAACAGATAAATTAGAATGGAGAAGTACATGTTAAACAATAAAGAACTCGAAGAAATTTTAGAAAAGATTGACTTAAATGAAGCACCGCCGGCGGAAGAACCGATGCGCCAGTATTACTTTATGAAAAAGGCACAGATGCTGGTTCAGAAAAAAAGCGAGGAACTGGGACGTCCTTTGACCTATCACGTCACGACTTTCGGCTGTCAGATGAATGCACGCGACTCTGAAAAATTAGTGGGTATTTTAGATGAAGTGGGTTATACAGAAGTAGAAGATGAAAATGCAGATTTTGTTATCTACAATACTTGTACAGTCCGTGAAAATGCGAATCAGAGAGTATATGGCCGTCTGGGATATCTTCACAGCATCAAAAAGAAGAAACCACACATGATGATTGCGCTTTGTGGCTGTATGATGCAGGAAGCACAGGTAGTAGAAAAATTAAAGAAGAGCTATTCGTTTGTTAATCTGATTTTTGGTACACATAATATTTATAAATTTTCAGAGCTGATTGTAACGGCATTAGAATCTGACCGTATGGTCATTGATATCTGGAAAGATACCGATAAAATTGTAGAAGATTTACCAAGTGAGCGTAAGTATGCGTTTAAATCCGGTGTTAATATTATGTTTGGCTGTAATAACTTCTGCAGTTATTGTATTGTGCCTTATGTAAGAGGAAGAGAGAGAAGCCGAAATCCAAAAGATATTGTCCGTGAAATCGAGAAACTCGTAGAAGATGGAGTAAAAGAAGTGATGCTTCTTGGACAGAATGTCAACTCTTATGGGAAAAATTTAGAAGAGCCGGTTACCTTTGCGCAGTTATTAAAAGAAATCGAAAAAATCGAAGGATTAGAGCGGATTCGTTTTATGACTTCTCATCCAAAAGACTTATCTGATGAATTAATTGAAGTGATGAAAGACAGCAAAAAAATCTGCCGTCACCTGCATCTTCCACTTCAGTCAGGAAGCAGCAGGATTTTAAAGATTATGAATCGTCACTATGATAAAGAACGTTATCTTAACTTAGTAGAAAAAATTAAAACAGCGATGCCGGATATTTCTCTGACGACAGATATTATTGTGGGATTTCCAGGTGAGAC
>JAIIAN010000306.1 GCA_022717655.1 Bacillota bacterium
TCTGCACCTGATTTTTCACATATAGTTCTTCCTGTTTTCCATCTTCAAATGCCTGTATTGTTACAGGATTTCCGCCCATTTTATCTGCAAACAGTTCTTTTTTATAACGTCTTGAATTTTTTGAAATTACTTTCTGGGAGAGCTCTACAATGGTAGAAGTGGAACGATAATTGCAGGCCAAGAGTTCTGTTTTTGCTTTTGGATAATCCTCTGGAAAATGCAGCATAATTTCCGGTTTTGCGCCACGAAAGGCATAAATCGACTGGTCATCGTCTCCTACGATAAATAAATTATCTTCCGGCTTCGCAAGCAGTTTTACCACATCATACTGCAGTTGATTGATATCTTGAAATTCATCTACTAAAATATAGGAAAAACGCTTCTGCCAGCCTCTTAAAATATCGTTTCGGTTTGTCAAAAGCTCATAAGTATATAATAAAATATCATCAAAATCAAGCAGTTTTGAAGTTTTACACCGCTTGACATAAGCCTGATAAATCGCACGGAATGTATCATCCGGACAATTGGCTGAATAATAATGTTCGAGTGGAATCCGCCCGTTTTTTACCATGGAAATTTCCTGTACCAGTCCCTGAAAAAATTCTTTTTCATCTTCTATCGTAAGCTTCTGGCGATATACAATTTCTTTTAAGATATCATATTTACGCTCTTCACTTAAAATATTCTTCGCATTTAAGTGATAGGCATATTTTAAAATAGTGTAATAAACGCCATGGAACGTACCAAAGGTAACTTGTTCATAAGGCGCATTCACATTTTTTTCTTTACACAGGCGTAAAAAACGCTCCTTCATCTCTTTGGCAGCGGCCTTCGTAAAGGTCACCACCAAAATAGAAGAAGGAGTCACTTTTCTTTCTTGTATTAAATTCACCACTCGTTTTGTAATCGTCGTCGTTTTCCCCGAACCAGGACCGGCAAGAAGCATCATCGGTCCTTTATCATGGGAAATTGCACGGTTTTGTGCTGAATTTTCTTTCATTTACTTTTCTCCAGTTCAAATTGAATTAAAATTGAATTAAGAAAGTTTTTCTACTGCTGATTTCAAACGTGCAATGGATTCGTCTTTTCCAAGTACTTCAAGGATTTCCGTTGCACCCGCCGGTGTCATCTGTTTTCCGGAAAGTGCGGTACGAATCGGCCATAAAATCTGTCCGTTTTTATATCCGTTTTCTTTTGCAAATCCACACAGTAATTCATATAATGCATCGTTTGTATAGTCTTCGTGTGCTTCTAATACCGGAATGATTTTATTTAATACTTCTAATGAAATTTCCGGATTTGTTTTCATTTTCTTATGGGTGTACATTGCAACATCGTATTCCGGAACTGCTTCAAAGAAATCAATTAAATCCGGAATATCTGGGAATACTTCAATTCTGGTTTTTACCATCTGTGCAATTTTCTTTAAGTCTAAGTCTTTTTTAATCACACTCTGGATGTATGGAAGTGCCATTTCATAGAATTTATCAAAATCCATTGCTTTAATGTATTCGCCATTCATCCATTTTAATTTTGTCATGTCAAATACAGCCGGAGATTTGCTCATGTGATGGTAATCAAATTCTTTTACCAGTTCTTCGAGGCTGAAAATCTCACGGTTATCCTGCGGACACCATCCAAGCAGTGCAACGTAGTTTACGATTGCTTCTGTTAAAAATCCCTGCTCTAATAAATCTTCATAAGAAGAATGTCCAGAACGTTTACTTAATTTCTTATGTTCTTCGTTTGTGATTAACGGACAATGTACATAAGTTGGGATTTCCCATCCAAATGCTTCATAAATACGATTGTATTTCGGTGAAGAAGAAAGATATTCATTTCCTCTTACAACATGTGTGATGTTCATCAGATGGTCATCGATTACGTTTGCAAAGTTATAAGTCGGATATCCATCGGATTTAATCAGAATTAAGTCATCTAATTCATCATTCTGTACGGTGATATCTCCATAGATATCATCATGGAAGGTTGTTGTACCCTCTGTCGGCATGTTAAAACGGATAACATGCGGTTCTCCTGCTGCCAGTTTTGCTTCGATTTCTTCTTTGCTTAAATGCAGGCAGTGTTTATCATAAACAGAGATTTCTTTTCCATCTTCTCCAACGTTGGATTTTAAAGATTCCAGACGTTCTTTGGTGCAAAAGCAGTAATAAGCGTCTCCCTGTTCAATTAACTGTTTTGCATATTTTAAATAAATTCCCTGTGCATTTCTTTCACTCTGAACATAAGGACCGTATCCGCCATCTTTATCCGGACCTTCATCATGAACCAGACCCGTCTTTGCCAGAGTACGATAAATAATATCGAGGGCTCCGTCTACAAAACGTTCCTGGTCGGTATCTTCTATACGAAGCATAAAGCTTCCGTTTTCATGTTTTGCAATTAAATAAGCATATAATGCAGTTCTTAAATTTCCGACATGCATTCTTCCTGTCGGACTTGGTGCGAATCTTGTTCTTACTGTACTCATTTTGTTCTATCTCCTTAAAAATCGTCTTTTTCAGACTTTTTTCTCGACTCCATCGATACGACTAAAATTATACCTTATGAAATTTGACTTTTCAAGTGCTAACTCTTCTTCAAGTGCCTGATTGTAAAAAAGATTTTCGATAGAACGAAGTTTCCCATGAAACAAAAAAGAATCCCAAAAGTAAGATTACTTTCAAGATTCTTCTTATCTTTAACGAAACTCTTCCATAATTTCCGCTACCGTCTCTATCTTATCTGCCCGATATGCATTTTCCCCGCAAAACAGCAGACCTTCCTCCACTCTGCCCTCTGCTGC
>JAIIAN010000307.1 GCA_022717655.1 Bacillota bacterium
GCCATGAACACCTCCAACTTTTTAGGACAAACAGGTTTATGTAAATTAAGTATAGCACAATCCCGGATGTGATGCATAGCACTATTTTCTGCTTCCGAGAATCCATCTATGCAAAAAGTGCCGATACCACAGGCATCGGCACTCAGATTAAAAAAGCATTTTGCAAAAATGTGCAGCCTGCATCCACCGGATGTAGAACACAAAGGGTTTGGGCACAGCCCAACAAGCGTTTTGAATTTGGATTTTGAAAAATCCGATTCAAAAATTGCAAGTTGGTACCAAGTTGCCCTGCTTGCAACGTAGATGTTTCCGTCAACCTCTGCGTCAGAAGTTTCAAATCACTTCAGCTTTGCGAGGATTTCATCTGCCGTCATACCGGATGCCAGCAGCTTCTTCAGCACAGCTTCAGCCTCAACCTTCTTAGCAGCTTCGGCAGCTTTCGCCTCAGCGGCAGCCTTCTTAGCCTCCAGCTTTGCGATTTTTTTCTCGGTCTGCTTGATCTCCGCCTTCTGCGGCTTTAACCCTTCACGCAGAGACTTGATGCCCTGCTTCAGCTCTTCGATCTGGGCGACAGTCTTGGAAAGACCTTTTTCGAGCATTGCCTTGTCTTTCTGCAACTTTGCGATCTGAGCATCGAAGTCGGTCTTTGTGTGATTCTTGCCTCCTTTAGTTCTGGGCATATGAGATGATACCTCGAGTTTATGTATTGTGGTCAGTATAGCACTGGGGGCAAGATGGCTATTGATATCACTGCGACCAGCCACCCTTATCGTAAGTACTCGTCAGTGATTACTAACGTTGCCATGAAGAAAAGAAGGCTTGTAGCAGCTGTATGGTAATAATTTTTATAACCAAAACCTCCGTGGGCAATATCATTGCGTAAGTTCAGATTATTCGTTTGGAAAAGTAGCTGCATTGTTTCCAAAAAGGCGGGTTCTACCTTACTCTGAAAAAAGGAGTACCCCAGTAATTGATTCAATGTCGTCTTATTCAGTAGAAGATTTTTCTGATCATTTTTATTGGCCGTATCTAAAACGCCCACTGCCGTAAATAAATCATACGCGGCATATGTAGTTGCATAAACACCATTGTAGCTTTTTGCATCCGCGTCATGACGCAAAAACTTAATCAATTCCTTTTCTTCTTCTGTTAAGGAATAGCCGCCTTGGTTGACAATATTATCTACTTCAGTAAGTTTTTCTTGTATAAAATTATCTTTAAACTTTCTTTTCAGCTCTGACTCCAGCACGGTTGTGAATATCAAGGTTGCTCCATATGCTGTTTTCTCGCCATTCATCTTAACAGCATGAAGCTGAGAATAAGCCTGCCAAAGCATTTCACTCATATCTATTGGCCCATTTATGCCATCCTCAAAATGATTTACAGCATTTTTCCCATAGTCAAACACATTATATACAATTGTTCCGAGAATCCAGACAACATCATAATACTGAAGCATCTGATTCGTATCGAGTTTGTCACTATATACCATGTTGTTCATTGCTGACATATCAATCTGCGGATTTTGAATGTCCTCGTTATACATTTTGAGAATTTCCGCAAGTAATTCAATTTTCTTTTGCTTTGATGTGTAATTGTTGTAATCTCTAAACATCTCCATTTTTTCTTCAATATAGCTGGAAACGTCATTCAAATTTACACATATTAAGCCATCATTTGGGGTAAATCTGAAGCTTTTCTGCAAAACCATAATGTTATCCTCCAATGTATCAAAGGTCAATCTTGTCAGATCAACAGATTAATCATCCCATCTCTGCATCTTAGCCACAATCACTTGTGTTGCCTGCCGCCCACCACGTAGAGGTGTGCAAAGTTTCGAGCGGCAAAGCTGTGAGAAGTTTCCCACAGCCTTATATTATACTAAAAAACGGTATTTTTCAAGGATTGCAAGCAAATATACAACACCGCAGTCAAATAATCATCTATGCTTAAATGCAGAGGTGATTATAATGAAAACACAGCTCAAGAAATTTGCAGTCCTTAAAACTATTTCCTCGAAAATCAGCACTTATCTGCATGAGATCGATGCCGTTCCACAAGAAGATGATTCAGACTTTGACGATGAGGAATGGATGGACTATCCAGCAAAACCAACTCTTTCCCACGTCATCCTTGATCTGGTACTCTCCCCTACATACCGTCTACCCAAAACTGTAACCGCAGTACGCATCTATCGAGATGAAAACATCTTCTCTGTTTGTCCAAGGTGCGATGTCTGCATAGAGCGAGAATACCAAGGGTACTGCCATCGATGCGAGCAATTCCTCGATTGGTCAAAACTGGAGGATGCAGAGAAAATCTTCATAGGGTGGAGTAACGTTGAAGACGATGAGGACTAAGGCACTTTTTCCGAATAGCTGGGGTATCACCGGAATACTCTGTGACTTAAACTCCGTAGCCCATACTCTTAATGGTCTTCACCACCTGAGAAACGTACTTCTGGCAGGTGTCGTGGTCGGGGGCCTCCACCATCACACGGACCACCGGCTCGGTGCCGGACTCCCGGACAAGGATGCGGCCGGTATCGCCCAGTGCCTCGGCCACCGCCTTGACAGCAGCCTGCACGGCAGCATCGTCCTGCGCAGCCTTCTTATCGGTCACACGGACATTTTCCAACACCTGCGGGTAGATCTTCAGCGGGGCAGCCAGCGCACTCAAAGGCTTCTTCTTAGCCAGCATGACCTCCATCATCTTCAGGCTGGTCAGGATGCCGTCACCGGTGCTGGCGTACTTGGAGAAGATGATGTGGCCGCTCTGCTCACCGCCGATGCGGCAGCCGTTCTT
>JAIIAN010000308.1 GCA_022717655.1 Bacillota bacterium
TATTCATATCACACCTCTATACTTTCCACAAACTCCCCTAATGTGCCATTATCCATAATTGCCACATAATCCGTATTCTTTGCAATCTCTGACATGTCATGCGTTGTCATAAGCACACAGCAGTCCTCCCCTGCTATAAGCTGCCTTAACATATCAAATAATTCTATCTTAAATACTGCGTCCATTCCTGCCGTTGCCTCATCAAGAAGATAAAGCCTGCTGTGATGTGCGATTGCAAATGCAAGCTGAAATTTCATCCGCTCACCTCTCGACATGCGCCACAATGTTGTCTGAGAGCTGACATTCATTTTTTTCATACATTTGTCAAACAGTTCCATGTCAAAGTTATCATACACAAGCCCCAGTATTTCTGCGTTCTGCCTGCCGGTGCGGTTCTCAAAAAATGTATTATCTTCTGACACAAGTCCGGTGATTTCCATTGCTTTTGCGTGATTTCCGGTAAGCTCATAACCAAACAGCTTTATACTGCCTGTGTATCTTTGTTTCTCTGTTAAAATGTAGTTAAACAATGTCGTTTTTCCTGCTCCGTTCTTTCCTGTGACCGCATATATGTAGCCGTTTTCCAGTGTCATGGTGACATTCTTAAGCTTAAATCCAAAGCCTTTTCCTGTTACATCTTTAAACTCCAATGCAATATTATCCATTTCTATTTCTCCTCATACAAAGTGCGAATCATATCCACTAAATCATCACATGAAAGTCCCGCATTTTTTGCTTCATATATAATTTCCTGCGTTCTCTTTTCTATCATCATAAGCTGCTTTTCTTTCAGATAATCTGTGTTGTATTCACACACATAAAAACCTTTTCCTGCAACCGAGCGGATAAGCCCCTCTTTTTCAAGTTCTTCATAAGCCCTCTTGGTTGTTATCACACTTACCTGCAAATCTGCTGCCAGCGCCCTTATTGAAGGAAGTGCCTCTCCGGATTTCAGTTCCCCGGTTACTATCGCATTTTTCAACTGCATAATAATCTGCTCGTATATCGCAAGCGTTCCCTGCGGAAGAATATTTATATTGATACTCATAAAACCACCTCTTCATAAACTGCCGCTGACTTAATCTTTCTTCTTACCTGCCTTGCATAACCTATGCATATCGTAAACTCAACAAACACCATTATTGCATATAAAAGTCTCTGCTCAATTACCGGATTGTATGATGCACTCTGTAATATATCAAACTGCCAGCTGTTGGTTACAACACATAGCACCAAAAGAGCGATAACATAGGCTGATAAACCATCTTTATTACCGTATGGCAGTATAGTGCTGGTTATTAATGCATTTATGGTTACATATATAAATACTGGCATACTGAACCTTGTTACCGTCATTATAAATATATTTCCAAATGTCAGTATCAGCATATGCATCACAATTCTGAATATATAAGAATCCCTCACCAGCTTTTCCCGTTCATGAGGAGTAAGAGGGCATACATAATACATTTTTCTCAGTGATACAGGGTGGATAAATATTGATAAATACACGATGGCAACCGGTACATAATATCCCAGCATGATTATGTTACCAGTAGCTGTCACATTAATAACAAATGCATATAAGAACATCATTCCCGCCAGCTTTCCATTTTTGTAGATTTCCTTAAAGTTCTCCAACCGCCAGCCGTATATATAATCTCTGATTAAATATTTCATATGCCTACTCACCTCTTTTGCTATAATGATACATAAATTCTTCAAGTGTTGGAACAGTTACCGTGAGTGAATCATCATACCTGGAATATCCATGATTAATCACAAGTGCCTTAGTTCCATATTTCCTGTCCTCTGCATGAATAATGTCCTGCTTTAGAAGATTTACCTTGTACCGCTCTCCTGACACTATCCTGTACTTATCCCTGAAACTCTCTATATCTCCTGAATAAACAAGTCCGCCATTCTCCATATATATAAGATAATCAGCAATCCTATCCAATTCATCCATAACATGTGACGCAAGTACAACACTCTTCTTTCCGTCTTCCGTGAACTTCATTATTACATTCAGGAAATCTTTCTTGAATTCAGGATCAAAATTAGCTGTCGGCTCATCAAGTATCAGGTACTTAGGGTCTGTCGCCAGTGCAAATGCAAACTGTGCTTTTATCTTCTGTCCCTTTGACAATTTTCCAAACTTCATCTTTGCATTAAGCCCGAATTGTTCAAGATATTTTATATAAATGTTTTCATCGAATCTACTATAAAATCTGCCATAGCATCTTCCATTCTCAATAAGTGAATGCTCTCTGTTCATAAGTTCATTTACAGGCACTATTCCTGTAATATCACGAATCCGTTTCTCACTCTCTGCGTCCTGATAACTCATGCCATCAATTACAACTGTTCCCTCATCTGGTCTGCAAAGTCCCAGTATCGTCTTAATAAGAGTAGTCTTTCCTGAAGCATTCTGTCCCACCAGCGCACATATGTAGCCATCTGGAATATCCACTGAAATATCCTTTAACTTAAAATTCCCTAATCTCTTATTAACTCCGTTCAAAGAAATCATGCTGTCACCTCCCTAAACACGGTCTTATGCATAACAGCTGTATACCTGATGCACTGTTTTTTGTGCATACACTGTATATATACATATATACAGTGTATGCACGCATTTGTCAAGTAACTTCTGCTTTATTTATGTGTATATTATAATTTCCGCTTCTGTCCTATAAGAATTCTTTTATCTGCTGATTTATAGGTAACTTTTCATATAATTCACGTTTTTTCAAACCGTAAGTACCTTTTCCCAATGGAATGAACCTATA
>JAIIAN010000053.1 GCA_022717655.1 Bacillota bacterium
ATTTTAAAATTGATAGAAAATATTATAATTATCAGAAAATTATAAACAACAATCTTTTGCTTCTGGATAGAAACTAACATCTGGCAGAATAAAGAAAAGAGTGCTATACTTCATACAGAGAAAACAGAATGAATTATAATCAGAAAGGAATTAAAATAAAATGAATCAAATTGGAAGAAACGATGCATGCTGGTGTGGAAGTGGAAGAAAGTATAAAAAATGCCATGAGAATTTTGACCATAAACTCAATCTTCTTCATAGTCAGGGACTTTTAGTACCTTCTCATAAATTAATTAAGACAGAAGCTCAGATTGCAGAAATTAGAAAGAGTGCAGAGATTAATGTAAAAATCTTAGATTATGTTGCAGAACATATTAAAGAGGGGATTTCCACTGCTGAAATTGACAAATGGGTATACGACATCACGACAAAAGAAGGAGCAATTCCAGCACCGCTTGGATATGAAGGATTTCCAAAGAGTGTGTGTACTTCGATTAACAATCAGGTATGCCATGGAATTCCATCTGAAGATATTATTCTGGAAGAAAGCGATATCATCAATGTTGATGTGTCTACAATTTTAAATGGATATTATTCCGATTCTTCTCGTATGTTCTGTATCGGAGATGTCGGGGAAGAGAAAGCACGTCTGGTTCGTGTTGCAAAAGAGTGTGTGGAAAAAGGTCTTGAACAGGTAAAAGCGTGGGGCTTTTTAGGAGATATGAGTCAGGCAGTGCATGAACATGCAGTAAAAAATGGCTACAGTGTAGTAAGAGAAATCGGTGGACACGGAGTTGGTCTGGAATTCCATGAAGACCCATGGGTAGGCTATATTGGCGCAGCAGGAACTGGAATGGTAATGGCACCAGGACTGATGTTTACGATTGAGCCGATGATTAATATGGGAACGGATGAAATTTTTGTGGACGAAAGAGATGGATGGACCATTTACACAGAAGATGATATGCCGTCTGCACAGTGGGAAATTATGGTGCTTGTGACAGAAAACGGACCGGAAGTCATTGCGTGGTAATAAGAGAGCACGAGCAGAAAAAAGGAAAGGAAAATAAATAAAAGATGAGTATTGCAGTTGCAGTTTTGAAAAAAGGGGAAGGACGTGCGTTAAAATCAGGCGGACCATGGGTTTACGATAATGAAATCGCAAGTATTATGGGAAATTTTGAAAATGGAGATATTGTAATTGTACGAGATTTTGACGGCTATCCACTTGGAAGAGGATTTATCAATACCAATTCAAAAATCCGAATCCGTATGATGACAAGAAATGAAAATCAGGAAATTGACCGTGAATTTTTAAAAATGAGAGTACGAGATGCATGGGAATATCGAAAGAAAACTGTAGACATTTCAAGCTGTCGTGTGATTTTTGGAGAGGCAGATTTCCTGCCGGGACTGGTCATCGATAAGTTTTCTGATGTTCTTGTGGTACAGTCATTGGCGCTTGGAATTGATAAGTTAAAAATAACAATCATTGAAGAGTTAAAGCTGGCAATGGCAGAAGACGGGATTACAATCCGTGGTGTGTATGAGAGAAGCGATGCGAAAGTGCGTCTCCAGGAAGGAATGGAAAGATGCAAAGGATTTATCGGTGAACCATTTGACACAAAAGTACAGATTGTAGAAAATGGCGTAAAATACATTGTAGATGTAGAAGATGGACAGAAAACAGGATTTTTCTTAGACCAGAAATACAACCGTCTTGCCATTCAGAGATTATGTAAAGATGCAAACGTGTTAGACTGCTTTACACATACCGGTTCTTTTGCGTTAAATGCGGGAATTGCCGGAGCAAAGAGTGTAACCGGAGTCGATGCATCTCAGCTTGCCGTAGACCAGGCAACAGAAAATGCGGAGTTAAACGGACTCGAAAAGAGTGTGAAATTTATCTGCGAGGATGTCTTTGAGCTGCTTCCTAAGTTAGAAGCCGAGGGAGAAAAATATGACGTAGTAATTCTCGACCCTCCTGCATTTACAAAATCAAAAAATTCGATTAAAAACGCAGTGAAAGGTTATCGAGAGATTAATTTGCGAGGAATGAAACTGGTCAAAGACGGAGGTTATCTTGCAACTTGTTCTTGTTCTCATTTTATGTCGTATGAGTTATTTACTCAGACAATCGGACAGGCAGCAAGAAATGTGCATAAACGTCTGCGTCAGGTAGAATACCGCACACAGGCAGCAGACCATCCGATTTTATGGTCCGCAGATGAGTCTTATTACCTGAAATTCTATATTTTCCAGGTAATTGACGAAAAATAGAAAATAAAATATTGACAATCTTTTTTATCCATGCTATGTTGTAATTGCTTATATGACTGACGGAAGTGGAATCAACCACAGGGAGTATAAGCCGTTGAAGCCGACCGTCTGGGCATTGGATGTTCAGAAAGTGGGCTTTTTTTTCGTTATAATATAGGAAATTGTGTTCTATGAAATGAAAGTCAACGGATCAATTAAAAATGTATGATGGGAAAAAGGAGAGACATTCATGAAAATGTTATCGCTGGAAACAGAATTAAAAGAAAATGCTTATCCTGGAAGAGGAATTGTAATTGGAAAGTCCAAAGATGGTACAAAAGCAGTGACTGCTTATTTTATCATGGGAAGAAGCGAAAACAGCAGAAACCGTGTGTTTGTAGAAGATGGAGAGGGAATCCGTACACAGGCATTTGACCCGTCTAAATTAACTGACCCAAGCTTAATTATTTACGCACCGGTTCGTGTACTGGGAAATAAAACAATTGTGACAAATGGTGACCAGACAGATACCATTTATGAGGGAATGGACAGACAGCTTACTTTTGAGCAGTCCTTAAGAAGCCGTGAATTTGAGCCGGATGGTCCAAACTATACCCCTCGTATTTCCGGAATCATGCACATTGAAAATGGAAAATACAACTATGCAATGTCAATTTTAAAGAGCAATAACGGAAATCCGGATGCCTGCAACCGTTACACCTTTGCTTACGAAAATCCGGTAGCAGGAGAGGGACATTTTATCCACACTTATATGCATGATGGAAATCCGCTTCCAAGTTTTGAAGGAGAACCAAAACTGGTAGAACTTCCAGATGACATTGACGCATTCACAAAAAATGTATGGGAAAGCCTCAACGAAGACAATAAAGTTTCTTTATTTGTACGTTTCATTGACCTTGAAACAGGAAATTATGAGACAAGAATTGTAAATAAAAATCAGTAATCAAAATATGTTACAGCATTAGAGTATTTTTAAATCTGTTCTAAAATAAAGGAGAAAACGAGAATGAAAGAATTAGCATTAAAGTATGGATGCAACCCGAACCAGAAACCGTCCAGAATTTATATGGCAGACGGAAGTGAGCTTCCAATCGAAGTAATCAGCGGAAAACCTGGATATATTAACTTTCTGGATGCATTTAACGGTTTTCAGTTAGTAAGAGAATTAAAAAAAGCGACCGGACTTCCGGCAGCTACTTCTTTTAAACATGTATCACCGGCCGGTGCAGCAGTGGGACTTCCGTTAAGTGAAACCCTTGCAAAGATTTACTGGGTAGATGATATGGGAGAACTTTCTCCGCTTGCCTGCGCTTATGCAAGAGCAAGAGGTGCAGACAGAATGTCCTCTTTTGGTGATTTTATTGCACTCTCTGATGAATGTGATAGAGATACAGCAATGCTGATTAAACGAGAAGTTTCTGATGGCGTTATCGCACCGGGATTTTCCAAAGAGGCACTTGAAATTTTAGCACAGAAGAAAAACGGAAACTATAATATCATTAAAATCGATGAAAATTATCAGCCGGCACCGTTAGAGCACAAACAGGTTTATGGTGTGACATTTGAACAGGGAAGACAGGAACTTCCAATTGATGATGAACTGCTTTCCAATATCGTGACAGAAAATAAAGTGATTCCGGAAAATGCGATCAGAGATTTAAAGATTTCCCTGATTACATTAAAATATACACAGTCCAATTCCGTCTGCTTTGTAAAAGACGGACAGGCAATTGGTATCGGTGCAGGACAGCAGTCTCGTGTACACTGTACCAGACTGGCAGGACAGAAAGCAGATAACTGGTGGTTAAGACAGTGCCCGAAAGTTATGAATCTTCCATTCATTGATGGAATCCGTCGTGCAGACAGAGATAATGCAATCGATGTTTATATCGGAGAAGAATACATGGATGTTCTTGAAGAGGGTGCATGGCAGAGAATCTTCAAAGAAAAACCGGAAGTCTTTACAAGAGAAGAAAAACGTGCATGGTTAGATAAACTGACCGATGTTACTCTTGGTTCTGATGCGTTCTTCCCATTCTCAGATAATATTGAACGTGCACATAAGAGCGGTGTAAAATACATTGCAGAGCCAGGCGGTTCTGTAAGAGATGATGCAGTAATCGAATGTTGCAATAAATATGATATGGCGATGGCATTTACAGGCATCCGTCTGTTCCATCACTAAGCACATTAAGGTTAAAACTGCCTCCACATTGGCAGCGGTGGGAAAATTTCTCACTGCTGCCTTTTTCTGTTCCTTAAATGAAACGGCATCTTATAGATAAAGTATATAGATTATATAGATAAAGTAGAAACGGCTTTGTTTGAGCGTACAGAAAAAATAAAATTTTTTATTGAACAGAAAAATAGAATTTGCTATACTGTATACGACGTAACGGTACTGTGGTGGACAGACCGCTGCGAAATAAATTTACAGGAGAAGAGGTTTAATAAAATGAGTATAAGAATTGGTATCTTAGGTTACGGTAACCTGGGAAGAGGCGTAGAGTGTGCAATCAAACAGAATGCAGATATGGAATTAAAAGCAGTGTTTACCCGTCGTAATCCTGCGGATGTACACATTCTTACCGAGACAGCGAAAGTATATTCTGTAGATGAAGCAGTAAAAATGAAAGATGAAATCGATGTATTGATTCTTTGTGGAGGAAGTGCAACAGATTTACCAGTACAGACTCCAGAATATGCACAGTACTTTAACGTAGTTGACAGCTTTGATACACATGCAAGAATTCCGGAACATTTTGCAGATGTAGATGCAGCAGCGAAAAAGAGCGGAAAAATCGGCTTAATTTCAGTAGGCTGGGACCCAGGAATGTTCTCTTTAAATCGTTTATATGCAAATGCAATTCTTCCAGAAGGAAATGACTATACATTCTGGGGCAAAGGTGTAAGCCAGGGTCATTCTGATGCCGTTCGTAGAATTGATGGCGTAATTGATGCAAGACAGTATACCATTCCGGTAGAAAAAGCATTAAACGCTGTAAGAAATGGTGAAAATCCGGTTCTTGCAACAGGTGAAAAACATACAAGAGAAGTCTTTGTTGTAGCTGAAGAAGGTGCAGATAAAGACAGAATTACGAATGAAATCAAAACAATGCCAAACTATTTTGATGAATATGAAACAACAGTACATTTCATCAGTGCAGAAGAAATGAAAGCAAATCATGCAGGACTTCCACATGGTGGATTTGTAATCCGCAGTGGTCAGACAGGATGGGAAAAAGAACATCATCATGTAATTGAATACAGCTTAAAACTGGATTCTAATCCGGAATTTACATCATCTGTTATCGTAGCTTATGCAAGAGCTGCTTACCGCTTAAATCAGGAAGGACAGAGCGGATGCAAGACTGTATTTGATATTGCACCGGCATATTTAAGTACAAAAACACCAGAAGAACTTCGTAAACACATGCTTTAATAAGCAGATGGGGAGAGGATATCAGTGAATTTTGATTTAAAAACGGAAGTAAAACGAATGGGTCTGGGCCTGATTAGTGCACTGATTATGGCAGTGAATATTAAAACGCTGGTAAGAGCAGGAGGGCTGTATCCAGGTGGATTTAACGGAATTACCCTTTTGATTCAGACAATCTGTGAACGGTTTTTTAATCTGCAGATTCCATTTACAGCAGTCAGCCTGTCATTGAATGCAATTCCTGTTATCATTTGCTTTCGGGCAATTGGCAAGAAATTTACAAGCACTTCAGCCCTGATTGTTATTGTAACCAGTGTGCTTACAGACTTAGTTCCTTATCATCCAATTACAGATGATATTCTGCTGATTTCCGTGTTTGGCGGTATTATCAATGGATTTGCAATCAGTTTGTGCCTGATTGGAGGCGCAAGTGCCGGAGGAACAGATTTTATTGGGATTTATTTTGCAGAAAAGAAAAATAAAGACGTATGGAATTTTATTTTACTTGGAAATGCCTGTGTTCTGATGATTGCCGGACTTTTATTTGGCTGGGATAAGGCACTTTATTCCATTATCTTCCAGTTCGCTTCGACTCAGATGATACACATCCTTCATACTGCTTACAAGAAAGAAACTCTCTTTATTGTTACGGACCATCCGGATGATGTTTATAAAGAAATTTATGAAGTGACAAACCACAGTGCAACAGAATTTGCAGCAACAGGCTGTTATTCTAATAAACAGAGAAAGATGCTGTATTCGGTTGTATCCTCTTCAGAAGCCAAAGTTTTAGTCAGTCGTGTGCAGAAAGCAGACCCGCACGCATTTATCAATGTGATTAAAACGGACTTCCTGGAAGGACATTTTTATCAGAAAATTGACTATTAATCTAGTGAGTTTTATACAAATATCGGGTGTGTCACAGTTTGTTCCATAAAAATTAAATAAAAGGACTATTACAAAATTGTGAATTTTTTGTGATAGTCCTTTGTTTTTTTACCATTTTGTGGTATAGTAATAAGCGGAGTAGAGCGATTAAAAATCGTGAGAAATAAAAAAGAAGTAAAGTCGGAAGTTTTTCGACGAAAACGAAGGCATCTTATTGTAAGATAGAGGGAAAATACAGAGAGTATTACAAGCAGCAGGAGGAATTAAATGAAAATAAAAGAAGTAAAAAAACTGCTCGCAATCGCTGTGAGTGTTTCCATGCTTACACCGTCAGGCGTATTTGCATCAGACGCTTCCAGTATAGAGGCAGTAGTAACAGCTGAGCAGGCAACAGAGGAAGCGGGTGTGACAGAGCCGGAGCAGTCATCTGAATCAGGAGAGGTGTCTGAACCAGATCAGCCATCCGAACCGGAACAGCCGTCTGAACCAGACCAGCCGTCAAATCCAGATACACCGGAGAATCCAGACCAGCCGTCGAATCCGGATACACCGGAAAATCCAGACCAGCCGTCGAATCCGGATACACCGGAAAATCCAGACCAGCCGTCAAATCCGGATACACCGGAAAATCCAGACCAGCCATCAAATCCGGATACACCAGAAAATCCAGATACCCCAGCTCAGGGTATGACACCAGAACAGTATGAAGCGTCAACTGGATATCAGCTTCCAGATGGTTATGCTTATGTGCTGGATGCAAATGGATATGTCATTATCGAAAATGGTGCACCTAAGATTGAGAAAAAAGCAGAAGATAATACCAAAAAAGACGATAATAACAATCAGAACAATAACAACAATAACAACAATAGTAATAGCGATAATAACAGCAATAGCAATTCTTCTAATAACAATAACAGTGACACAAAGAAAGACACTGAGAAAAAAGAAGATACAACTACAACAAATAGTGGAAGCGGTTCAAATTCACAGTTAATCGCAAATCAGCAGATTTATTCTTCTCTTCCTACAATGGTAGATGATTTCCGTTTCTGGACAGTTGCAAAGAAATATGCATTTGCAAAAGAAGAACTGTCAATCGTTGAAGAAATGAAGGATGGAGCAAAAGAAGTTGGTAAACTTTCAAAAGATGGTGTCTGCTATATCCTTCAGGGAGAAAACGATGGATGGCTTTTTGTAGAGTCAGGAGATGTACGTGGTTTTGTAAAATCAGAGCAGGTAATTTCCGGTGATGAAGCAGACCAGATTGTACAGAAACTGACTGAAGAAGCAAAGAAAGAGGCAAAAGAACAGAAAAAGACTTACAAAGGAATTGCAAAACTGTTGACAGAGGCAACACCAAGTGTTCCGGAATCTGAAAATGGAGCATTTTTCCACACACGTTCTACAGTAAAGCAGACTGTTGTAGATAAAGTGTATGCACTTTGTAATGCAGATTTTGTAACAATCCATGAAGATAAAAATGCCGAAAGCCGTGCAGTCGGAACATTAAACAAAGACAATATCTGTTATATTTTAGCAGATGAAAATGCTGAGTTTGTTTATGTGGAATCCGGAGATGTCAGAGGATTTGTAGAAAATAAATTCCTTGATACGGACAAGAAAGAAAAGAAAAAAGCAGAGAGGAGTCTGCTCACACAGGCAACAGCAGCAGCTTCTGCTCTGAAAAATACAAAAGAAGTCATCAGTCTGTTCCCGACAACAAAAACAGCAGCAGACCAGAATGATGATATGGATAACATTATCAGCAATAAAATTTCAGCAACAGGAGAAGACCAGTTTGTAACCGCACAGGAAGTTGTAAAGCCGGCAGAAAATGCAGCTTGCTATTATACTCTGACTTCTGTAAAATCTGGTGTGCCGAATGGGGAACTGAGAACTTCTATTGTTCAGTTTGCAAGCCAGTTTATTGGAAATCCTTATGTATGGGGTGGAACAAGCTTAACAAACGGTGCAGACTGTTCTGGATTTGTACAGAGTATTTATGCGCAGTATGGTTATACACTGCCGCGAGTTGCAGAGGATCAGGCACAGTACGGTACAAAGATTCCGGTAGAAGAAGCACAGCCAGGTGACTTGATTTTCTATGCAAGAAATGGTTATATCTATCATGTTGTTATGTATGCTGGAAATGGAGAAACTGTTGAGGCACAGAGTTCAAGAACCGGTATTGTTCATGGAACAGTTAATACAAACAATGCAGTCTGGGCTGTTCGTATTCTCGAAGATACACCGTCTACAGTAAGCGGAATTTATGGAAGTGATATTTCTGAAGTAAATGCAACTCTTCTGCAGTATGGTCAGTCTCTTGGTACATTTAAAATTACACATTATTGTGGTGGTTCCTGCTGTAATGATGAGTGGGCAGGTGTAACAGCAACAGGTGCTCCGTTAGTAGAGGGAGATACCATTGCAGTTGACCCGACTGTCATTCCTTATGGAACAAAAGTCATCATCAATGGTCATATCTTTACTGCAACAGACTGTGGTGGAGCAATCAAAGGAAACCGTATCGACGTATTTGTAAATGACCATAACCGTGCAAATCAGCTTGGTGTTTACTATACCGATGTGTATGTTTTAAAATAAAAATTAAAATTACATAAAAACGATAAAATTCGCCACCTGCATGGGTGGCGAATTAATTTGTAAAAGTGGAAGGAGCGTATCGTATGATTTATACAAGTCACTTATTAGAAGATACGCAGATGCAGGAAGTGGTTCGTGAATGTGGGACAGGTGTAGAAAGCATTGAGTTTTCAATTGCTGAAAATCTGGACCATTTAGAAGAGAAAATCAGCAGTTATCGAGAACGGCTCTGGAGAATGGGATGTCCGCATTTATCGCTTCACGGTCCATTTCTGGATTTGAATCCGATGACGTATGATTCTCTGATTTTAGAGGCAACAAAAAAACGCTACGAACAGGTTTATGAAGCAGGAAAACGCCTGGAAGCAGAAAAGATTGTTTTTCATACCTGCCATTTACCAGATGCTTATATGCTCATTGGCTGGGCAGAGCGTGTGGCAGAGTTTTTTAAACAGTTTTTAGATGGGAAAGATGGAATCATGATTGTGATGGAAAATGTATTTGACCAGATTCCAGAACCGTTGGTAGAAGTTGTGGAGCGGGTGGACCGTCCAGATTTCAGACTCTGTCTGGATATCGGACATGCACACTGCTATTCGGAGATTCCCGTCTTAGACTGGGCAAAAAGCTTTGGCAGTTATGTCAATCATGTCCATGTTCATGACAATATGGGAGACAGAGACAGCCATAGCGCATTGGGAGAGGGAACGATTCCGTATGAAGAAGTGCTGGGATTATTAAAACAGAATAATCCACAGATGGACTGTACGATTGAGTGCAGTAGTCTTGAAAAGGTAAAGAAATCTTATGCCTGTCTGGAACAGTTAAAGGAAAATGGCGTCTTATAATAAAAAGCATTTTATAACAAAGAGCACATCCTGGTGAAAACTAAGATGTGCTCTTTTGTAAGCATGATGCGATTTAGTTAAAAAGTGCTGTTATACTTATCCCTGACGGTTAAAGCAGTAGGTACACATTTTGCACGGACTTAAGCCAATAGAGGCAGTCAGGTCATCCAGGCGATGATAGTGCAAAGTTGTGAAATTTAACTGTTTTCCGATTTCCTCTAACATTTCTTTGTAGTTAGCAGAGTCCGGATTTGCGTAATCAGCGAGTACTTCGTCTGAAACATTGTCTCCCTCACGTTTGGCAATGATACGGCGGGTAATTAAATCCATCTCAGATTTGGAACGTGAGAAGTTTAAGTACGGACAGCCGAATAAAAGCGGAGGACAAGCCGGACGGATATGTACTTCTTTTGCACCGCTGTTATATAAAAATTCTGTCGTCTCGCGAAGCTGTGTTCCGCGGACAATGGAGTCGTCAATTAAAAGCAGGCTCTTATTTTTGATTAAGGCTTCGACTGGAATTAATTTCATACGTGCAATCAGGTTTCTCTGACTCTGATGGGTCGGCATGAAAGAACGAGGCCAGGTTGGTGTATATTTAATAAATGGACGAGAGAATGGAATTCCAGACTCATTTGCATAACCGATTGCATGTGCAGTACCGGAATCTGGTACGCCGGCAACTAAGTCAGGTTTTACATGGTCTCTTCCGGCATCACGCTCGGCCAGTTTTTTACCACATTCATAACGCATCTCTTCGACATTGATTCCTTCGTAAGTAGAAGTCGGATAACCATAGTAAACCCAGAGGAAAGAACAGATTTTCATTTCATTTCCCGGTTTTACAAGTGTTTCACAGCCTTCCGGGGTCAGGAAAGCAATTTCTCCAGGACCAAGTTCTCGTTCGATTTCGTATCCAAGATTTAAGTAAGCAAAACTTTCAAATGATGCACAGTAAGCATCTGATTTTTTACCGATAATAATCGGGGTACGGCCGAGTCTGTCTCGGGCAGCAAAAATTCCTTTTGGGGTTAATACAAGAAGAGTCATAGAACCCTCTATCATTTCCTGGGCATATTGAATCCCCTCTACGATAGACGATTTTTGATTGATAAGAGAAGCAACCATTTCAGTCGGGTTGATACTTCCTCCGCTCATTTCAAGAAAATGTGTGCATCCGTTTTTGAAAGAAAGATTGACAAGTTCATCCATGTTGTTGATTTTTCCTACAGTTGTGATAGCAAAACTTCCCAGATGTGACTGTACCAGAAGCGGCTGTGGTTCTGTATCGGAAATGCATCCGATTCCAAGCTTGCCTTCAAGCTCATCTAAGTCTCCATCAAATTTGGTACGAAACGGTGTGTTTTCGATGTTGTGAATTGAACGCGCAAAGCCGTTTTCACCATATACTGCCATACCACCTCTGCGTGTTCCAAGATGAGAGTGATAGTCAGTTCCGAAAAATAAGTCCAGTGTACAACTGGATTTAGAAGCTACTCCAAAGATTCCACCCATTGTTTTTCTCCTTTTTCTTCAGAATTCTTTTTATAGTACGTGGAATATTATATACTCTTTTTTAAGGATTCGTAAAGATATTTTTGAAAAAATAGTGTATAATGAAGCGAAGAGTTAAAAAAACAGCGTGAAAGGGGACTATTTATGAAGTTTATTTCCTGGAATGTAAATGGGCTTAGAGCCTGTGTACAAAAGGGGTTTATCGAATATTTTAATGAAATGGATGCAGATTTTTTCTGTGTGCAGGAGACGAAATTACAGGAAGGACAGATTGACTTTGCACCAGAAGGGTATCATGCATATTGGAATTATGCAGTAAAAAAAGGCTATTCCGGAACTGCCATTTTTGCAAAAAAAGAGCCGATTGCGGTGACTTATGGTCTTGGCATTGAGGAACATGACCAGGAGGGCAGAGTGATTACCCTCGAATATGAAAATTTTTATGTGATTACCTGTTATACGCCAAATTCACAGACCGAGCTGGCAAGACTCGAATACCGCATGAGATGGGAAGATGCCTTCCGTGAATACTTAAGCGGACTCGATAAGAAAAAGCCTGTTATCTTTTGCGGAGACTTGAATGTGGCACACAAAGAAATCGACTTAAAAAATCCAAAGACAAATAAGCATAATCCGGGATTTACGGAAGAAGAGAGAGGAAAATTTACTAAACTGTTAGAGGCAGGATTTACCGATACCTTCCGATACTTTTATCCGGAAGAAACCGGAATTTATTCCTGGTGGTCCTATCGCTTTAAGGCACGTGATAAAAATATCGGATGGAGAATTGATTATTTTTGCGTCTCAAACCGCTTAGAGGAAAAGCTGACTTCTGCAAAAATTCATACCGAAGTACTTGGTTCAGACCATTGTCCGGTGGAAGTTCAGATTGATTTATAAAAGAGAACAATCAAGATAAGAGGTGTATGAAAATGAAAAAAGAGGAACAGATAAAATTGACGCAGTTTGCAAAAAGTGCAGGCTGTGCAGCAAAAATTGGACCAAAGGTACTTTCTGAAATTGTTGGAGGGCTTCCGAAATTTTTCGATGAACATCTTTTAGTCGGAACAGAGACAAATGACGATGGTGCGGTTTATCAGATTTCAGATGAACTGGCACTGATTCAGACGCTTGATTTTTTTCCTCCGGTTGTAGATGAGCCGTCTCTTTTTGGTGAGATTGCGGCTGCAAATGCATTAAGCGATATTTATGCGATGGGCGGAATACCGAAAATTGCATTAAACATTGTGGCATTTCCAAACTGTCTGGGACAGGAAGTGTTAGCGGAAATTCTTCAAGGCGGAGCAAGGAAAGTACAAGAAGCTGGGGCAGTGCTTGCCGGTGGTCATTCGATTAACGATGAAGAACCAAAATATGGATTGAGTGTCACAGGATTTGTCAATCCAAAGAAAATGTGGAAAAACTCGGGCGCAAAGCCAGGGGATGTTTTAATTCTTACGAAACCAATCGGAACAGGACTGGTAAATACGGCTGCAAAAGCCGATATGGTATCAGAAACAGCAAGAAAATCTGCGATTGAGCAGATGAGATGCTTAAATTGCTATGCAGAAGAAATTTTAAAGGATTATGAAGTACATGGATGTACAGATGTCACAGGGTTTTCGCTTGCCGGACATGCACTTGAGATGGCAGAAGGAAGTCAGGTAACCATTCAAATCGATACCAAAGAAATTCCATTTTTACCGGATGTGGAAGAGTATGCAAAAATGGGCTTAGTACCAGAGGGAACGTATCGAAATAAAGAATTCTTAAGAGAAAAAATCAAATTAAATGATACAATAAAAGAAAGCTTTGAAGATTTATTGTTTGACCCACAGACTTCAGGTGGTCTTTTAGTCAGTCTTAAGAAAAAAGAGGCCGAAGAAGTTTTAAAAAGACTTCAGGAACAGGAACAGACCCGGCACAGCAGAATAATTGGCAGAGTAGAAGCAAAACAGGAAGAACAGTTGATATTTTTGTAGAACAAAGCGATTCTCTCGGAGACAAAAGCAGGCAGGATAAAGACTTGAGAGAGTACAGGCAGATAGTAAGGAGTAAGAAAAATGATTTATCTGGATAACAGTGCCACGACGCTTAAAAAACCGGATTGCGTAAAAGAGGCAGTGTGGAATGCAATGGAGCAGATGGGAAACAGCGGAAGGGGTGGATATCAGACTGCACTATCAGCGTCGAGAATGATTTATCAGGCAAGAACTGCGGTTTCAGAATTTTTTGATTTAGATTATCCATCCGGGGTAGTATTTACTTCTAATGCGACAGAAGCGCTGAATACCGTTATTCAGGGATTATTTTCAAAGGGAGACCATGTGATTACCACCGTGCTGGAACATAATTCGGTTCTGCGTCCGCTTTATATGGAACAGGAAAGAGGCGTGGAACTTAGTATCATCGGTGCAGATGAACAGGCAGATGTGCTATATGAAGAATTAGAACGTGCGGTCAAACCCAATACAAAAGCAGTCATCTGTACGCATGGCTCAAATGTAACAGGAAATCTGGTTGATATTAAGAGGATTGGAACAATCTGTAAGAAACATCAAGTATTGTTTATTGTAGATGCTTCTCAAAGCGCAGGCTGTATTCCGATTTCTATGCAGGAAAACCAGATTGATATTCTTTGCTTTACCGGACATAAAGGGCTTATGGGACCACAGGGCACAGGCGGAATCTGTATTCGTCCGCAGATTTCTATCCGGCCGTTAAAGAGCGGGGGAACAGGTGTCCTGTCGTTTTTAAAAGAACAGCCACAGGAACTGCCGGAACATTTAGAAGCCGGAACGTTAAATGGGCATGGAATTGCGGGGCTGTTAGCGGCAATTAACTGGCTGAATCGGACAACCGTTGAAGCAGTTCAGAAAAAAGAAGAGAAACTGTTAAGGTTATTTTATGAAAATGCAAAAGAAATTCCTAAAATTCATTTTTATGGCAGGCTTCCAGAAGAGGGCGTTCCTCATCTTCCTGTGCTTGCTTTGAATTTAGGGGATTTGGACTCTGCTTATGTCAGTGATATTCTTGCCGAAGAATATGAAATTTACACAAGAGCAGGGGCACACTGCGCACCTTTGATGCATCGGACATTAAAGAACGAAAAACAAGGCTGTGTGCGTTTTTCTTTTTCCTGGTTTAATACAGAAGAAGAAATTAAGACAGCGGTAAATGCCTTAAAGGAATTATCAAAAGAATTATGATAAGATAGAAATATCCGGTGATAGAAAGGATTTTATAAATTATGAAAAAATACAGGTCACTGGCAGGAGTGATATTAGGCTTCCTGCTGCTTGCCTGGATGTCAAAGACGTGTTATGCAGAGATTGCCGATGTAACAGCATTTGAAAATCTGGAATGGAAAAAAGTGCATGAAGAAGCATTGATTGCACCCCAGGGGGTTGTTCAGTCAATCTGTGCAACAAAAGATTATATTATCTGTATTGAAAATACAAATGATGCCCAGGATACGCCCGACACCGTGTCAGCCTATTATAAGAATGACACCGACGCAGAGGGAAATCCGGTTGAACAGTATTCGCTTGCATTAAGAAATACAGATAACAACTGGGAACATGGAAATGGAATGGCCTATAATCAGGCAAAAGAAGAGATTTATGTTGCCCTTTATACAAGTCAGAATCCGGAAAATCGGGGCTGTCTTTTTATAATGGACGCCAACACACTGGCATATAAGGGAAAGATTAAAATCAGCGATGATTATAATATACTTGGGATTGGATATCGGGAAGAAACCGACCAATACGTGATACAGACAAACGTAGAAGGTGGATACAGTTTTAAGATTTTAGATAATCAGTTTCAGATAATAGAGGACCTTGGAAGATATGAGGGAACTTCTGTCGGAACAAATTTTCAGGATTTACAGTTAGTAGATGAATATATTTTAAATTTTCCGCTGACTTTAAATATGGGAATTGGAGATTATTTAAATGTCTATTCGCTTGAGACAAAAGAGCTGGTAAGCTGTTCTAAACTGAACTTTCCGTTTGAGGGCGTTTCCAATGATGAGCCGGAGGGACTGTGCGAAATCGCAGAGGGAACTTATCTTGCAGTTGTAGATGAGGACCGGACAGATGGCAGGAGAATGTTTTGCTTTTATGAAACACAAGTGCCCTGCAAAGAAGAAGCAGTTCCCGTAGAAGAAAACACAGATTCCGGCAAAAATGAGGAAAGTAAATCAAAAGAGCAGACTGATACAGAAGCAGTAGAAGAGCAGACCGATACAGAAGAAACATCAAAAGAAAACACAGATGCAGAAGAAACACCAACGTTATCAGAAGAGTCCAAAAAAGAAACATCAAAGTCTCTAAAAAAACAGAGTGCAAAAAATACACCGAAAGAAGTTTCGTTTGCAGAAAAAATGAGTATCGGTTTTTCAGGAATGATTACACAGGCACAAAAATTGTCAAAAGAACTGCCCTCTGTAGTGAAACTTGCGAAAAAAGCAGGAAATCTGGCAGGGACTTTCGTAGAAACTGTATTAACAGAAATAAAAACATTGTGGAAATCCGGTTCGAAGATACTGGCACAGAATCAGAGAGAAGTATGGTTAGTTCTTGCAATAGGCTTTGTCGTTTTGAATGTTATGGGGCTTTGGGTCTGTATCATTCGTCTGATTCGGATTCGGAAGCAGAAAAAAGCAAGAGCAGAATTAGAACGGCTTAGAAAAGCATGGAAAGAAGAAGTGGAACAGTGGTTTCAGGCAGAAAGAAAGCGTCTTTGATAAAACAAAGGCGCTTTTTAGCATTTTAAAAGTAAAGCGGACATTCGCAATCCGCTTCGCTACTTGCTCATGAACGCAGTCGCTTTGCGATCTGTCAGTGGGAGCTTTCAACTCCCACTGACAG
>JAIIAN010000309.1 GCA_022717655.1 Bacillota bacterium
CTTTTAGAGTATAAGATGTATAAATATATGTCTTATGAACTGCGTGATAAGATGGCGGAGGCTGCAAAAAGTATTTATAAGCTTCCATCTCTTCCAAAAGAAGTACAGGATTATAAAGAACCGGTCGACCCTCAGGAATTACTAGAGGGAATGACACTTGCAAAACTGCATAAGATTTTTGAGGATGTGTTGAGACGTCAGGAAAATAAAAAAGACCCGATTCGTAGTAAATTTGGAAAAATTGAGCAGGAAGAAGTCAGCCTGCCGGAAAAAATGAGTGATGTGGAAACTTATGCAAGGACACATAAGCGCTTTAGTTTTCGTGAACTTTTAGGAAAACAGGCAAGTAAATTTCAAGTGGTTGTCACATTTCTGGCAATTCTTGAACTAATGAAAACCGGAAAAATCAGAATTCATCAGGAACATATCTTTGATGATATTCAAATTGCATCGTTGCTATAAGGAATGAAAAATAAATAGAATGTGCTCTCAGAATTTATTTGAGCGCATATAGAAAAATGAGGAGAAAAAAATGGATATTGAATATTATGAAGGCGCAATAGAGGCTCTGCTTTTTGCGATGGGAAAATCGGTCAGTCTTTCTGCGATTGCAAAAGCAATCGGACATGATACAGAAACCACCCGCAAAATTATTGACAATATGATGCTTTCTTATAATACAGCAAAAAGAGGAATTAAGATTATTGAACTAGAAAATTCGTATCAGATGTGTACGAAAGAAGAATATTATGATTATCTGGTAAAACTGGCATTACAGCCGAAAAAAGCCAGTCTGTCCGATGTCATGTTGGAAACCTTGTCAATTATTGCTTATAAACAGCCGGTGACAAAATTGGAAATTGAAAAAATTCGAGGAGTAAAATGTGACCATGCAATCAATAAACTGATTGAATATAATCTGATTCAGGAAGTGGGCAGATTAGATGCACCAGGACGTCCGATTTTATTTGGAACAACAGAAGAATTTTTAAGGAGTTTTGGAGTACAGGGAATTGAAGAACTGCCGGAACTTGACCCTGTTCAAATCGAAGATTTTAAGGCAGAAGCGGAAGAAGAAATTCAGCTGAAACTGGACGTGTAAAGTTAAGCTTAAGAATATATGAGACTTAACGTATATTTTTTGAGATAAAACTGAAGTTTTGCAAAAAAGTTCTGATAAAAGCAGGACAGGCATATATTGATAAAAAAGTATGCAGAGAAAAGTATGAAAAAAATCTTAAGCATGACTTTCGTTTTTGTATTGTTTTTAGGCAGTATTCAAAAGAATCTCCTGCCTGTCTTTGGAGCAGACAATCAGAGTCCTGGAACACTTTATTCTGCATCGGCAGTTTTGATGGATGCAGACTCGGGAAGAATTTTATATGAGAAAAACGGATATGAACAACGGCCGATGGCGAGCACAACGAAGATTATGACGTGTATTCTAGCATTGGAAAACGGAAAAGAAGAGGATACCGTAACCGCTTCTGAGTATGCAGCATCAAGACCGAAAGTTCATCTTGGAGTAAGAAAAGGAGAGCAGTTTCGCTTTGGCGACCTGCTCTATTCTCTTATGCTGGAAAGTCATAATGATACGGCAGTGATGCTTGCGGAACATTTAGAAGGTGATGTAGAGACATTTGCCGATAAAATGAATCAGAAAGCAAAAGAAATTGGATGCAGACATACCTTTTTTATTACTCCAAATGGATTAGATGCCACAAAAAAAACAGGAGAAAAAGAGCAGGTTCATTCTACAACCGCAGTAGATTTGGCACGAATCATGCGCTACTGCATCAAAGAATCACCAAAAAAAGAAGAATTTTTAAATATTACAAGAACGCAGAACTATACGTTCTGGGATGTAGAAAAAAAACGGAGTTTTTCCTGTAATAATCATAATGCCTTTCTTAGTATGATGGAGGGCGCATTGAGTGGAAAAACCGGATTTACAGCAAAGGCAGGTTACTGTTATGTAGGCGCTTTAAAAAGAGAGGATAAAACCTTGATAGTCGCTTTGCTTGCCTGTGGCTGGCCAAATAATAAGACGTATAAATGGAAAGACACGGTCAAACTTATGGAATATGGGCTGAATCAGTACGAACAGAAATCACTGTTAGAACAGGGAACCGTTTCCCTGCCAAAAGCACTTTTGGTAGAAAATGGACAGGCAGGGGAAATTGGAGGAACAGCAAGCGTTCTATTAAAAGTAGAAATGGTACAAGATAAAACGCTTTTAATGCGAAAGGGAGAATCGGTTCGAGTTGTTTATGAGGGCAAGACAAAACTTTCAGCACCGATAAAAAAAGGAACGTGTGTGGGAACTTTAAAATATATCGTAGGGGACAGCGTGTATTTAAGCCGTCCGGTTTATACCGCAAAAAGTGTGAAAGCAATTGATTATAAATGGTGTCTGGAGAAGATTGCAAAGCAATGGACATTTACTTTTTCGGATAACATGGTAGAATAGAAGAAAGAGAAAATTTAAGAAGCAAAAGAAAATTAAAATCAAGAAAATTAAGAAGAATTAAAAAGAATGTACTCTTAGAATGGAGGAAAGAATGTCAGTAACGGTAATGAATTTTTCCGGAGTCTATAAAGAACAGGAATTTTATCAGAACAAACAAATAAATAAGCGTGTGGAAGCAGAACAGGTGGAAGAGACAAACTGTTACTGTACCGAAGAGGCAGAAGAAACAATTAAAAAATTGATAGAACCTTATCCGGCAAACGGGATTCATTTTCTGGATTCAGGAAATTATCATTATGTGAC
>JAIIAN010000310.1 GCA_022717655.1 Bacillota bacterium
GTATAAACATATATAGCAGACGTTATATTACCTTTATTAGTAATGCTTATATCTACATTCTTTAAAAGCTTTATATCTTGATTTTTATCCTCAGATTTTCTAAGCTGCAAACCAGTTTTATGAGAAGAATAACTGTATTTTCCTTTCAATTCGATATCTTCACTAAAATCCTTGTAATCATATACGTATTGACCAGTAGTTTTGTCTTTAACTTTGTGGGATCTATCAACATCTTTAATAGCACTCGCCGCCAGCGCACTGCCGCTCACACCAACAACGCCTGCCGCCAAAAGACCACACAAAATTTTTCTTGCCAAAGCCCTACTACTCTTCATCATTAACCCAACCTTTCACAAAAATTTTTACACACAAAATTCTACGTAAGGTCCACAACTTTCGCCATGAAGATTTATATATTACGGCCATTGCCATAACTAACAAAAACTTTTAAATCATTTGTTCTGAGAGTTTAAAATAAGATTTAGTATGAATAAACTTACTATTATAAATTACCTATCTTCTTAATGGCAATTATAGCACTATGTCCCCCCCCAGTCAAACTCTTATCCAGCAACACGCTACATTCGGCGTAAAAATTTTTATTAACTCTTGAATACGTTACATTTATTATATTTAGTTAAAAACTTTTAACAGTTAAGGTTCAGATGGGTATAAACAAAAGAATAGCTCTTTGGCAAAAATTACATAGCACCCTCACCATCCACAGAGAACGCTTCGCTTCATAGCAAACAACGCACAATAGCAGCAGGCAATAAGCACCGCAACAAAAAACAATCCGTCTGGCGAGCAGCGTTTCTAAAACATACTCTCTATACCATTATATCTAAAAATGTTATAATAAAGGAAAGTGATAATGAGAGGAGGTTGTACTCCATGCAAAATAAATTACCTTTGCCTATCGGCGCATCAGATTACAAAAAAGTCAGCCAGGATTACTACTATGTTGACAAAACACTACTTATAAAGGATATTCTTGACGAGCAAGCGAAAGTTACACTTTTCACCCGCCCGCGCCGCTTCGGTAAAACTCTGAACATGGATATGCTGCGTACCTTTTTTGAAAAAGCCAATGCTGATACAAGCAAGTATTTTATTAACAAAAACATTTGGCAGACAGGTGAAAAATATACACAGCACCAAGGACAGTATCCTGTTATTTTCTTAAGCTTTAAGGATGCCAATAAAAATAAATGGCCAGACTTATATGCGCGGCTGAAAGAAACGATAAAAGATGAATTTATGCGTCATTCGGAACTAAAATACAGCAAAAATTTATCTAACCCTGATTTCTACGAAAAAATTACCAGCGGTCTGGGTACGGAAACAGATTATGCCACCAGTCTGCTCCGCCTTTCGCAAATGCTGCATGAGCATTATGCCAAAGCACCTATAATCATTATTGATGAGTATGACACGCCTATCCAGGCAGGTTATATTCACGGTTTTTATGATGCAACAATACAATTCACACGCGACCTGCTCTCCTCTGTTCTGAAAGACAATCAGCACATTTCCTTCGGCTTCTTGACAGGTATTCTACGCGTTGCTAAGGAAAGTATTTTTAGCGGTCTTAACAATGTAAATGTTAACTCGCTCTTAGATAAGCGCTATAGTGATTTTTTTGGCTTCACCGATACTGAAGTAAATACTATGGCTGCATACTATCAAGCAACTGATAAAATACCAGAAATCAAAGAATGGTATGATGGTTACAGGTTCGGTAATACGGAGATTTACAATCCCTGGTCTGTTCTTAAATATTTCAACAATTATTGTGAAGCAGAACCATATTGGGTACAAACATCTGAAAACTCTACTATCCGTGAGATTATCAGCGGTCTTGATAACAGCACCTGCGAAAATCTTCGGGCTTTGTTAAATGGTTCTGCCGTAGAATCTATAGTTGATACAAACATCATCTATCCAAAGCTAAAAGAGCAACAAACTAATATTTTTGGCTTTCTGTTAATGACAGGCTATTTGAAATCTATAAAAACCACAAGAGCCAACGGCATCTGTCTATGTGAGCTCAGTATTCCCAATAAAGAAATTAAAAGCGTTTACAGTCAGGAGATTGTCGCTCTGCTAGCAGACAAGATTGACAGTACAGCGATTAATTTACTCCAGCAATATCTCATAACTAAAAATGGGCCAGCATTGCAAAACGTGCTGAAAAAATTTCTTTTAGAAACTGTCAGCTACTATGACACGCTTAAAGAAAACTATTACCAGGGCCTACTTTTAGGTATGACAGGATTATTCACTAACACCTATTACATCAGCTCTAACCGTGAAAGTGGTGAGGGCAGATATGATATTCAGCTCCTACCTAAAAATATAGATATGCCAGGTATAATCATTGAAATAAAAGCAACAGCTGACTCTTCGGATGCAGGTTTAAAAAAATTAGCAGCAGAAGCCTTAACACAAATTGAAGATAAAAAATATGATACCGAGCTGCGTAAGCAAAACATCAAAACTATTTACAAATACGGTATTGCCTTCAGCGGCAAGAAAGTAGAAATCATAACAAATTAAGCAATCTAGTAGTAGGTGTGTACCCTCCCTACTATCACACTACCGCTTATGCGATTCTGCAAGCGACGGTTCGGTTGTTCAGAGATGTGCCCATGCTGGCGCACAATAAAAAATCGTGAGCAATGATAAACTCAAAGCTCACGACTTTTTATTTTTTCAAACACACACTATGAAATTATAAATTCACATCCTCATCAGAAGCTCCAGCGAAC
>JAIIAN010000311.1 GCA_022717655.1 Bacillota bacterium
ATCCTTACAACCGGCGGAATTTCACAGTATCCATGCAAAATCAGTTGTAAAGCACAGTGGGACAACCAGCAGGGTTCTGTAGATTTCCAGCGTGTAGTATTAAAAGCGGATAGCTGGACAAAATTCGGCGGAGCAAATCCCATGCAGCCGACGGTAGTAGCTTGGGAAAATGAGATTGCAAAAGCTGATCATTCAGATGAAAATTTGATCCTTCCTCTGGTATTATACCTAAGTTCTTCCAGGTTATGGTCCAGTGAGAAAAAGAATTCTACGAAGAGCGGTGTGTACAGCAGAACGGATGCATATGATCGATGCCTGGACAAGCAGCATGGACTGGAACTGGCATTCCGTTATATTGAAACATTAAAAACTGTTGCATTTGAAGAAAATGAGGAAGCCTGTCTTAGGGAATTGAACTGTTTTTGGAACGGAGTCGAGGGTGCGAGTGAGCCATTTCAAAATCTGGCGGTAGCATGCCAGTGGATGTACGATAATTTGATTTTTTATAAGCCATTTCATGTGCTTATCTCAAAGTGCCGCGGAAATGCTGTATCGCTTGCAGAACTTGCTGAGGAAGCATTTCCAGATATTGAAGACGAACAAGCTCTGAATTACGTCAGTATTCTTCTGGCAATTGCTCCACTTGCGAAAAATCAGAAAGGTGCAATTTTGTTCCCGGCACGGATGCATATGCTGTTTAAGGGAATGAAAGGCGTTTACGCTTGTGCAAATGAAGGCTGCCCGCATTCTCATACGGATGGAACACTTACGTTAGGAGAGATATTTTGGGCAGATGGACATTTAACGTGCCCACATTGCCACAGTGTTGTATATGAACTATATAATGACCGGCGTTGCGGAGCATTGTTCTATAAAGGCTATGTTCTGGATGATGCAATCGGAACGCACCAGAGAACATATTTGTGGCATTATCCCGGTCAGGTGTTGGATTCGCAGATGAAGGAAGTTCATCTTTATTTGCCGCCTGAGGATTATGAACTTCCTGAAAAGCAGGGAAAGAACGCGATCCGGCCCTGTTATCTGGATATCAAGAATGGATTTATCAATTTCCGTGACGATTCAGATGCAGGAAGGACAGGATTTCGGAAACTGTATTACTGCAACTTTGAACAGAAAAACCGCCCACGGATTTTGACATTTCCAACGTGTCCGCATTGCAGACACTTGCTGTCGTCTTCGCAGCTTACGTCTTTTAGTACACGTGGCAATCAGTCTTTTTACAACTTGATAAAAACACAATTTGAGCAGCAACCTGCCGTATGTGGAAAAGATAATGATCCGGAACGTCTGCCAAATGAAGGACGAAAGGTTCTCTTGTTCTCGGATAGTCGGCAGCGTGCGGCAAAGCTGGCGCGTGATATGTCGGATTCCTCGGACATCATGGCGGCACGACAGCTTTTTGCATTGGCAATTTACAATATGGAACAATCCATAACAGAGCGTTCCATGAACGATCTTTATGATTATTTTTGCCTTGCAGCAGGACAACATCATGTACAGATTTTTCATGAACCGGAACGTGAAAAATTTGGCGCAGACTGCAACATTGCATTGAGCAATTATGAGCGCAGCACTCGCCGAAATCGTGAGTATACACCTCGGTTTTCTATTGCAAATGCGCCGACACAGATGCAAAAAGATTTGCTTCGGCTGTTTTCTGGCGGTTATAATACGCTCTACGATTCTGCCACGAGCTGGATTGAGCCAACAGAGCAGGCACTATTTGATAGCATTGATGAACTTGAAGAAAATGGCATCTCCGTAGAAGATGAGGAGTTTCTTGAACTCTTTAATGCGTGGATGATTTCAGTGTGTGACGATGCGACTGCATTGGGACATACGATCCCGGATGAGGTGCGTTTGGAAGTACGTCGCAGTTATGATTTCTACGGATTGGCAAAGGAGTGGAATTTCACAAAGACGGTTCAGGGAATCATGGGGTGGACGGATGATTCCAATGACTTGAATGTCTGGCGGAGAGTTTTGAAGAATAACTTCCTGGATTCGGCACAACCGGATAATGGAAGGCTGTATGTTGATCTTCAACGGGTGAAGCCCCGATTTGATGCAAAACATAAATGGTATCGGTGTGAACAATGCTCTGAAATTACACCGTATCTCCTGCGAGGAAAGTGTCCGAGTTGTGGTTTTACAGGAACTCATGCATTGAACGAGAAAGAATATCAATCACTGGATTTTTGGAGAAAACCTGTTGTAGATGCGTTGAAAGGCAATAAAATCCATGCGATTGATACGGAGGAGCATACTGCGCAGCTTTCCCATAAGGACCAAAGGATGGATTTATGGAGCCAAACAGAACACTATGAATTGAGATTTCAGGATTTGATTCAGGAAGGGGAAACACCGATTGACATTCTTAGCAGTACAACCACGATGGAGGTCGGTATTGATATCGGCTCTCTGGTAGCAGTTGGGCTGAGAAATGTTCCGCCTATGCGAGAAAATTATCAGCAGCGCGCAGGCCGTGCAGGTCGGCGAGGCGCAAGCCTTTCTACTATTGTAACCTTCTGTGAGGATGGACCGCACGATACGCTATATTTCAATAATCCGGTTCCGATGTTTCGTGGCGATCCAAGACGACCATGGATTGACATTCGGAGCGAAAAGTTATTGCAACGGCATTTGAATATGATTGCATTACAGGAGTTCCTTGCCGCAAAGCACTCAAGCTTGGACGAACTGTCTGCGGTGCTGTTTCTGGATGAAGTGCTGGATG
>JAIIAN010000312.1 GCA_022717655.1 Bacillota bacterium
GGTCCTCTGTCATAAATATCACCAAGAATGTGCATGTGGTCTACAACCAGACGCTGAATCACCTCTGAAAGTGCAATAATAAAAACTTCCGCTCTTCCAATTGTAATAATTGTCTCTATAATCTGCTCATAATAAGCCTCTTTATCCGTCAGATCTGATTTCTCCGTAATCAGTTCTTCAATCACATAAGCAAAGTCAGGTGGCAACGCTTTTCGTACTTTTGACCGCGTATATTTCGATGCGGCCTCCTTACAGACTTCAATTAAACGATACAATGTAATTTTATACCAGTCCATAATATCTTCTTCGGTCTTTTTGATTAATTCCATTTTTTCTTTTGGATAATAAATCAAGGTAGCGAGGGAGCGCTTGTCCTGTTCATTTAATGTATGCCCGAACACGTCATTAATTTTTCTTCTTACCGAACCCGAACCATTTTTTAATACATGGGAAAAGGCTTCGTACTCTCCATGTATATCGGTAAGAAAATGTTCCGTTCCCTTAGGGAGATTTAAAATCGCCTGCAGATTAATAATCTCCGTGGACGCCTTTGCAATTGTGGGGTAAAGCTGTGACAGTCTTTCCAGATACTTTAATTCCAACTTTTCCATAAGTTCCTCCTGATTTTTGTCTTTTTCACCATGTTTTCATTGTAGCATACTTTCTTTTTTATGGAAACCGCCGAAATCAAAAAAGATATCCGAAGCATCGTTAGAAAACGACTCGGATATCTCTTTTCTTACATTCTGCTACATTCTTTCTGGTGCTTCAAAACCAAGTAAATCAATACAGGTTTCTAATACATCACGGCATAATACTAACAGACGAATCCAGGATTTCTTCTGTTCTTCATTGGATTCACTTAAAATCTTTGTCTCATGATAAAAGCTGTTAAATGCATTTGCCAAATCATAAATATAAGAGCAAATCTTATGTGGTGCTTTTTCTTCAAATGCCGGTGCAATGACAGAGTTAAATTTACTAAGCTCTAACATCAGATTCTTTTCACTGTCATTTACCGCTTCTAAGATTGTTCCTTCTTCTGGATTTTTACCTTCCTGCATGTATTTCTCCAGAATGGATTTAATTCTTACGATGGTATACAGAATATACGGACCAGTATTGCCTTCAAAAGAAGTAAATCTTTCTACATCAAAGATATAATCTTTGGATGCCTGGTTGGATAAATCTCCGTATTTAATGGCTGCAAGTCCTACCATTTCAGCAGTTTTCTGCGCATTTTCATCTTTCACACTGCGGTTTTCTACAATTTTTTTATACATTTCCTCGTTGATTTCCGCAATCAGACGTTCCAGACGCATTACTCCGCCTTCTCTTGTCTTAAATGGTTTTCCGTCTTTTCCGTTCATTGTACCAAAACCAACAAAAGAAAGTTCTGTATTTTCTTCTACCATTTTTGCTTTCTTTGCACAACGGAATACCTGTACAAAATGAAGTTCCTGACGTTTATCTACGACATAGATGATTTCATCTGGATGATAATCTTCTTCACGCTGTACGATAGTTGCAAGGTCAGTTGTATTGTAAAGAGAAGCACCGTCTGATTTTAAAATCATACATGGAGGAATTTCTTTTGTATCGCTCTCTTCTTTTACATCTACAACTAAAGCACCCTGGTCTACATAAGCATAGTTGTTTTTCTTTAAGTAGTCTACCATATCTGGAATATATTTATCTGCATCGGATTCACCCATCCATAAATCAAAATCTACATGCAGTTTGGAGTAATTCTTCTTTAAGTCTTCTACAGATACTTTCATAATGTGATTCCATAATGCACGATATCCGCGTTTTCCCTGCTGAAGCTGTAATGTTGCCTCTAAAGCTTCGTTTTTATATTCTTCATCTTCTTTTGATTTTGCGCTGGCTGCCGGATAAATCTCTTCCAATTCACTTACTGTAAATGGGGCTTCTTCTGGATACTCTCCTTCAAAGCTGTCATCAAAATAAACCAGTTCTGGAGAACGTTTCTTAAGTTCAGTGATAATTAACCCCATCTGAAGACCCCAGTCTCCTAAATGAACATCACCGATTACTTTATGACCTAAGAAACGACCCATTCTCTTGATGCTCTCACCGATAATTGCAGAACGAAGATGTCCAACATGCAGAGGTTTTGCTACATTTGGTCCGCCATAATCGATAATAATGGTCTTTGGTGCTTTTTCTTTTTCGATAGATAAATTCTCATCTGCCTGCATCTCATTTAAGAACTTTGTTAAAAATGCCGGTGCAATTTTTAAATTGATAAATCCAGGATTAACTGCTTCTGCCATAGAAAACAGTTCACTCTCTTTTAAAAATGCAACCACATCGTTTGCAATCATAATCGGTGCTTTTTTATAGGTTTTTGCAGCCGCCATCGCTCCATTACACTGATATTCGCATAAGTCCGGGCGATTGGAAACATTTACTCTTGCAAATTTTTTTTCATAACCTGCTTTGGTAAATGCTTCTTTTACTGCATCATTTACAACAGTTGTGTCAGCATCCACGATAACACCGATTCTTCCGCCGCCATGGATATAAGATACTACACAACCATTCTCAGCTACAACCTTTTCGAATCTACGAATCTTTAAGTTCTCTCCGATAACTGCAACTTTCTCTACTAATGCATCTTTTACTGTCTTGCTTTCATCTGCATTCCATTTTTCTTCCATGAATGCATCCATGTCTGCTGCGTCAGAGTTTACTGCCTGTGTTGCAACAGCCTCTACAAACTCACGGAA
>JAIIAN010000313.1 GCA_022717655.1 Bacillota bacterium
TACATTTTTCTTTATCAATATGAGCTACATTATCTGTAACTGTGATTGCTCCTGCCGGACATTCTTTTTCACATTTCTTACATCCGATACAGCCCACTTTACATGCTCCCATGACCTCTTTTCCTTTTTCTTTGGAACTGCATCCAACCTGATGCTGTCCATAAGGGATGATTTCAATCAGATGTTTCGGACACTCTGCAACACATTTTCCGCAGGATTTACATTTTTCCTGATCCACTTTTGCAATCCCATTTATGATATGAATTGCATCAAACGGACACACTTTCACACAGTTTCCATAACCAAGACAGCCAAATCCACAAGATTTTTTACCACCGCTCTGCATCAAAGCTGCCATTTTACAATCTTCTTCACCTGCATATTCATAAAGAGAAGTCGTTTTTTCACAATCTCCAAGACATTTTACAAACGCACTTGTACGAACGGTTTCTCCTACTTCTTCTCCCATTACAGCCGCTATTTTCGCTGCAACCGGTGCTCCGCCGACCGGACATGCATTGACCGGAGCTTCTCCTTTTGAAATTGCCGCTGCAAGACCATCACATCCTGGGTAACCACATCCGCCACAGTTATTTCCAGGAAGCTGTTCTCTTACCGCAACTTCTTTTTCATCTACTTCTACAGCAAATTTCTTTCCGGCCAGTCCAAGGAACACTCCGATAAAGAGGCCCACGCCACCTACTAAAACTGCTGCAATTACAATACCTGTAATCATACTCCGTGCCTCCTTAGATTACGCCAGAAAAGCCAAAGAATGCAATGGCCATTAAACCGGCTGTCAATAATACAATCGGGAATCCCTGGAAATATTTTGGTACATCGTTGTATTCCATTTTTTCTCGAAGTCCTGCCATCAGTACAATTGAAATTGTAAAACCAAGAGCAGTTGCAAAACCATTTACCGTTCCCTGAAGTACATTATACTCTTTCTGTACGTTGATAACTGCAACACCAAGTACCGCACAGTTTGTTGTAATTAATGGAAGATATACACCCAGACTCTGATAGAGTGCCGGCATAGATTTCTTAAGAAACATTTCTACAAACTGTACTAAAGCTGCAATTACAAGAATAAATACGATAGTCTGTAAAAACTGCATATTAACATGCGGATTTGCCAGTATGTATTTATAAATCAAACTTGTCACAAAAGATGATAAGGTAATAACGAAGATAACTGCTCCGCCCATACCTGCTGCTGTTTCTATTTTCTTGGATACGCCGAAGAAAGGGCACAGTCCAAGGAACTGGCTCAGCACGACATTATTTACAATCGCTGCGCTGATTCCGATAATAAGTAATTCTTTCATTGCGCCTTTCCTCCTTTACTGTTTATGACAGGATTTATTACCACAGGAAGCACAAGCACCTTCCATGCAATGGATTTCGTGTCTTTCTCCTTCGGGTTTCTTATCCTGTAATTTTGCACGAATCGCTGCCAAAAATGCAAGCACAAAGAATGCTCCCGGTGCTAAAATAAAAATGGTTGCCGGTTCGTAAGCCTTCGGCATTACCTGAACTCCAAATACGGTTCCAGCTCCGATTAATTCACGGAACGCTGCAAGAATTGTAATGGATAAGGTAAATCCAAGTCCCATTCCCATACCATCAAATAAAGATGGAATCGGAGGATTTTTAGAAGCATAAGCTTCTGCCCTTCCTAAGATAATACAGTTTACTACAATCAGAGGAATGTAAATTCCAAGTGCATCATACAAAGATGGAATAAAACCCTGAAGTAAAAGCTGAACCATTGTAACAAAAGATGCAACAATAACAATATAAGCCGGCATACGTACCTTATCCGGAATTACATTTCTAAGAAGTGATATAAATAAGTTCGACATCATAAGTACTACCGTAGTTGTAAGTCCCATGCCGATACCATTGATAGCTGCTGTTGTAACCGCAAGTGTCGGACACATACCAAGTACCAGGACAAAGGTAGGATTTTCCTTTATGATACCGTTATACAAACGCTCAACAGGTGTATTCTGTTTCATCCTATTCTCCCTCCTCTACATATCGAAATGCGCAAAGACCTGCGTTTACGCCTCCAACCATTGCTCTTGAAGTAATGGTCGCACCACTTAATGCATCAATTTCATCTTCGGACTGTGCACCGGTCTTTGTCACTTTAAATTCTTCCGCTTTTTTGTCTTTAAACTGGTTTTTAAAGTCATCTTTTGTTGCATTCATACCAAGACCGGCAGTTTCACTGATGCTTAAAATTTCAATTCCATTTAACGTTCCATCATTTTTAACACCCAGTGAAAAAGTGATATCTCCGCCATATCCTTCCGGAGTCGTAATATTAATTGCATAACCTAACACTTCTCCACTCGCATCTTTTGCTTCCATGATCTCATTAATACTCTGGGAAAAACCATTCTGTTCCAGATAAGCGGAAAGGTCAGCATCTTCTGCTTCCACAATTGGCTCAAAGGAATCTGCTTCTGCAAAAACGGCTTTATATGCTTCTGTTTTTGCACTTTCTTCCTGCTGTGCAATCGGCTCTTTTGTAATCTGGTAAACCAGTCCAAGAAGCAGACCTGCAATCAATGTGATTACGGTAAGAATCAACGTATCTCTTACAATCGAATCTTTTTTCATGATTTCTTACCTCCTTTTCCAAAAGCAACCGGCATAGTTACTCTTTCAATCAACGGTACTAACAGGTTACAGAAGATAATCGCATAAGAAACTCCTTCTGCTGAACC
>JAIIAN010000314.1 GCA_022717655.1 Bacillota bacterium
GACGTTGGACAGCATCAGATGTGGGTAACACAATATCTGGAAATGGATGAAAACAAAAAACTTTTAACTTCCGGTGGTCTTGGAACGATGGGATATGGACTTCCGGCAGCAATCGGTGCAAAATTCGGTTATCCAGATACCCCTGTTATCTGTGTTTCCGGTGATGGTGGAGTACAGATGAATATTCAGGAGCTTGCTACCGCAACAGCTTACGGACTTCCGGTTATTCTCTGCATTTTTAATAACAGTTATCTGGGAATGGTTCGCCAGTGGCAACAGTTATTTTATGGAAAACGTTATTCCTCTACCTGTACCAGAAGAAGAAAATCCTGCAGTGCTACCTGCAAAGGACCGGGAGAACAGTGTCCAAAATATCAGCCGGATTTTGTGAAATTAGCAGAAAGCTATGAAGCTTATGGAATGAGAATTGAAAAAGAAGAAGATATCAAAAAGGCATTTGAATTTGCAAAAGAACATACAGATGCACCGACCATACTTGAATTTATGATTGACAGCGATGAGCTGGTACTTCCTATGGTACAAGGCGGACAGGCACTTGACTGTATGATTTTGGACTGCTAAGGAAAGGGGAAAATGATTATGAAAAAAAGATGGATTTCATTATATGTGGAAAATGAAGTAGGTGTACTGGCAAAAATTGCAGGATTATTTTCAGGAAAATCCTACAATTTAATGAGCCTGACAGTAGGAACAACCGAAGATTCGACCATGTCACGAATGACAATCAGTGTGGAAAGTGACGATGCCACATTTGAACAGATAAAAAAACAGCTCAACCGCTGTGTTGAAGTAATTGAAGTTATTGATTTTACAAATTGTCCGATTCACAGAAAAGAAGTATTGTATATCAAAGTGAAAAAATGTGATGAAAAAATAAAAAATGAAGTGCTTAGAATTGCAGGTATTTTTAAACTTCCGATTGTGGATTATGGAAAAGAAGAAATTTTGCTGGAATGTATGCAGACAGAAACCAGAAATGACGAAATGATTGCTTATTTCTCACAATACTTTAAAAATATTGAAGTAGTACGAGGAGGAAGCGTGGCAATTCAGGGAGTTAGTATTCAGGATAAATAAGAGTAAGAAAAATAGAAGATAAAAAACAGCGCCGGTTTGAGAAGAGATAGTTCTTGAATTGACGCTGTTTTTTGGTGAATAAAAGTGGTACAAACTTGGTACAAAATAAAAAAATGCTCCAAATCCTTACTGAATTTGAAGCAAAAAATAATGCCGCAGACCGGAATCGAACCGGTACGGGTATCACTACCCACGGGATTTTAAGTCCCGGGCGTCTGCCAGTTCCGCCACTGCGGCATAATAAATAGGATGGGCGATGGTGGATTCGAACCACCGAAGGCGTTGCCAGCAGATTTACAGTCTGTCCCCTTTGGCCACTCGGGAAATCGCCCATATTTATTTTTGTCATTTGTCCTGACAAAGTATTATTATAACAGATATATTAGAAAAATCAAGAACTTTTTTTGAAAAATTAGAAAAATGTTTATTGCTGTTTATGATAAGAAAATAATAGAATATAGTGCAAAAAATTAAAAATTGTTGTATAATAAAAGCAACAAAAAATAAAAGCGCAGACAATAATGCGAAAGATTGCGGGAGGTGTTTTTATGGGTAAAGTAATTACAATTGCAAGAGAATTTGGCAGTGGGGGAAGAATGATTGCGCAGAGTCTGGCAGAGCAATTGAATATTGGATTTTATGATAAGAATCTGATTACACTTGCTGCCAAGCGGGAAAACCTGCCGGAAGAGAGATTGGAGCGGGTCGATGAAAGAAGAGAAAATCCATGGCGTTATGATATGGAAGATGATATTGCCATACAGAGACAGTTTTATTATGAACCGCTCAATGATGTATTATTTGAAGCCCAGAGCGAAATCATCAAAGAAAAAGCAGAAACAGAAGATTGTGTGATTGTAGGAAGATGCGCAGATTATCTGTTAAGAATTAAACCAGACTGCCGTTGTGTTTTTATTACAGCACCATTGGAAAAACGAATCCGAACCATTTCTGCCCGCACCGGATTAGACGCAAAGGGAGCGAAGCAATTAATTAAGAAGGTAGACAAGCAGAGAAAATATTATTATGAAAATTATACGGACCGAAAATGGGGCAAACATCATGGATATGATCTCTGCCTTGACAGCAGTCGGTTGACCAAAGAGCAGATTCTTAAAATTTTGACTACGTTATATGAAACGATTGAGTAATCTGCAGTTACAAAATGAAGTACAAAAAAATTCTGAGAGCATATAAAGCTGAGAATACATAGAATAAAAAGTACATAGAATAAAAAATACATAGAATAAAACTTAGAAGCGGGGGTCAAAAGCCCTCGCTTTTTTGAGAAAGTTTTTCATTTTCAGAAAAAAAGCAGCATTAAAAAGGACCATTCAAAGTTGACATTTTGAATGGTCCTTTTAATTACTATTATCCATTGGACTATACCTTCCTGATTTCTTATTTTTAGATTTTTTTTGGGATAAAACGTTAAGTTTTCGGTGGTCCGTACCTCCTGTTCTTAAATTTTCAATAAATTTTAAGGTAAATCATTACGTTTCTGGTGGTCTGTACCTTCCTTTCATAAAATATGAGGTATTACGTTATGTTCTTGGTGGTATCATTCCTTTCTGTTTTGTTTGTATCGCTCTCTTTGTTTATGCTGTTATTATATCAGCCAAAAACCAAAATGTCAATAAC
>JAIIAN010000054.1 GCA_022717655.1 Bacillota bacterium
CGTTAGGGAGATTGACGATACTTCCTTATCAAAAGATAGAAATTTGCCGTCAATGTGGTCGTAGGACTGCCTGGCAATCAAAGTCCTTACTCAAATAGATTTACACTTGTATTCCAAAGTCTGAAAATGATGTACGATTGCAAGCTAAACTTGGTAGTAAGAACCCCACAGGCTTGCCTGTGGGAATAGTCAGCTTCAAGAAGGCAGCGAAATTGGAAGTGTTTATCCAGAAAGAGAGTCTGGATTTTATGCTGAAATTTACGTTAAAAATTCAGACATAGGAAGAATAAAGGAAGAGCAGAAAGTAAAGTTTGAAATTGCCGCTTTTCCATCCAGTGAATATGGGTATTTTAGTGGCGAAGTTGAGAGCATAGCTAAGAATATAACTGTGGATAAAAATACTGGATCCGCATATTATATCGTAAAAGTAAAATGCCAGAAGATAAATCTTGTCAGTAAGGATGGTGATACAGCTATCATTAAGAATGGAATGGCCTGCATAGGAAAGATTGTGATCGGTGAAGAGACAGTAATGCAGTATCTTCTTGAGAAGATTAATTTGTTGGATTAGAAACATTGCATGCACAGACAAGAAAACCTCTGGCTGCGTTGGTACGTCATCCTGCAAAACGTCCTGTGTATTTCTTGAAAAAGAGATGCATAAGGCGTTTTTGTTTTTCTTAAATCAAAATTAGCAACTCTTGACTTTTAAGCTTAAAATGCTTACAATTCTAATTATTTGAATTATAAGTATTTAAAGCTAAAAGGGGAGGGATGGTTATGGATGATTCATTACATTATCTGATTATGGCAAATCAGATGCTTGTCCAGCGTGGTCTATTAGAGCGGTTAAAGGAAACCGGACTTACAATTGGTCAGCCAAAGGTGCTGGATTATTTAAAGGACCATGATGGAAGTAATCAGAAAGAAATTGCCAAAGCCTGTTTTTTAGAGGCGGGTTCTTTGACTTCGATTTTAAATCGGATGGAAGAAAAAGGACTGGTTGAAAGACGAATGTTAAATGGAAACCGGCGCAGTTTTCATGTGTTTCTGACAGAAAGCGGAAAGAAAAATCAGAAGCTGGTGGAAGAAATGTTTTTAGAGATTGAAAAAGATGCACTGGATGGAATTTCGTCGGAAGAATTTGAAGCTTTTATGGCAGTGTATCAGAAGATTTATGAAAATCTTTTACAGGCAGAACGAAAGACAGAGAAAGAAGGAAAAATGAAAAATGAATAAATTAAAGCGATATCTTTTATTTTTAGTGGGATTGTTTGTAAATGCGCTGGGAGTCAGCCTTGTCACAAAGGCAAACTTAGGAACTTCTCCGATTTCATCGATTCCTTATGTACTGAGTTTGAATTTCCCATTCACTCTGGGTAATTTTACAATCTTCTTTAGTATTTTTTTGATTGTACTGCAGATTTTAATTTTAAGAAAGAATTTTAAATTAGAAAATATTTTGCAGATACCAGTTTCAGTTGCATTTGGATATTTTATTGACTTGACGATGTATCTGTTTTTCTGGGTGGACCCGCAGAATTATCTGATAAAAATTGTGGCGCTGTTGATTGGATGTGCAGTGTTGGGATTTGGTGTTTATTTAGAGGTGGTTGCAGATGTGGTAATGCTGCCAGGAGAATCTTTTGTCCGTGCAATTGTGCAGACCTGGAACACAAATTTTGGAACAACAAAGATTATCTTTGATACTTCCATGGCGGTGATTGCGGCTGTATTATCCTTTGTTTTTGCTGGAAAATTAAACGGAGTCAGAGAAGGTACGATTATTGCAGCACTTTTAGTTGGATTTATTGCAAGACTGCTTGGAAAAAAACTGGAATTTATCAAACCGTTCTTATTCCCAGAGGAATATAGAAATCAGAAAGAAATTGAAGAAGAGAATGAGACAGAAACAGAGCAGAAATCTAAGAATGTAATTGTAATTGGCAGACAGTACGGAAGTGGCGGACACGAAATTGGAAAACAGCTTGCCAAAAAATTTGGATTTGATTTTTATGACAGGGAAATTATTAAGATGACCGCCGGAACAACCGGATATACAACCGATTTTATCAAGAAAAATGAAGAGTCTATGACAAACAGCTTGTTGTATGATTTAGTCAATCAGGTATACCTGTATGGAAATGCAGAAGAGGAAGCTCCAAAGGATAAGATTTTTGAGGCAGAATCGAAAGTAATAAAAGAACTTGCGAAAAAAGGAAACGGTGTCATTGTGGGCAGATGTTCCGATTATGTTTTGAAAAATAATGAGAACTGCCTGAAAGTATTTTTTACGGCACCGATGGAATCTCGAATCAAGCGAGTGATGAAAAGAAGTAAGGTAGAACAAAAAGAAGCAGAACAGAAAATCCGCAAAGAAGATAAACATCGTGCGGATAATTACCGGTATTATACAGGAAGAATGTGGGGGTCTGCTGCAAGTTTTGATATTACGCTGAATACAGATTTTGGTGTGGATTACATAGAAGAGTGTATTAAGAAAGCGATGTAAATCAAGGTAGAAAAGCAGTGATTTTATCTGGAAGTCTTGGTATAATCAACTTATGAGTTTCCGGATAAAAAATAAAGATGTACGCTCGGAAACATATCAAAGGCTTCGAGAGTCTATCAAAAAGATTGGGAGGAATCAGTATGCCAAAACGCTTCTGTATTACAGGAACTTGTATTCCAGAAAAAAATTACATGGTAGATATCAGTGGACGATTAGATAAAATTATACAGAACTATATTGAAAACGGTCAGTATTTCACAATCAATCGAGCAAGACAATACGGGAAAACAACAACTTTGTATTTGCTTGAACGTCGTTTAAGAGAAAACTATCTGGTATTAAGTTTGAGTTTTGAAGCTGCTGACGAATATTTTCAATCGCTTGGAAGCCTTGCAGAAGGCTTGGTAATGGATATTGGAGAGTGTTTAAGAGAACAGAATGTGTCAGAGATGATTCTTCAAGAATGGAATCAGCCATTATCAGAAAAATTCCCGATGCGTTCTTTAGGTACAAAAATAAGTTTTCTATGTAAAAACAGTCCTAAAAAAGTGATTCTTATGGTGGATGAGGTTGACAAAAGTTCAGATAATCAGATTTTCTTATCTTTTTTAGGGCTTCTTAGAGAAAAATATTTAAGATGGCAACAGGGAAAAGATGAGACATTTCAATCAGTAATTCTGGCAGGAGTCTATGATGTTAAGACATTAAAATTAAAAATACATCCACAGGAAGAATCAAAATATAACAGTCCGTGGAATATTGCAGTAGATTTTCAGATTGATATGAGTTTTGGAATACAAGATATAGAAGGCATGCTAAAGGAATATGAACAAGAGTATCGGGCTGGCATAAAGATTCCTGAAACATCACAGTTACTATATGATTATACAGCAGGATATCCTTATCTTGTATCAAAAATCTGCCAATTGGTAGATGAAAGGATAACAGGTACAAAAGACTTTCCACAAAAGGCAGATGCATGGACAAAAGAGGGAATTTTATCAGCAATAAAACTATTGTTAAGAGAACCAAATACGTTATTTGATGATATGACAAAGAAACTGCTAGATTATCCGCAGTTAAAGGAAATGCTTCAAAATATTCTTTTTTCAGGAATTGATTTTCCATTTAAAAGAGAAATGCCATTAATTGATTTAGGTGTAACATTTGGATTTTTGAAAGACAGAGATGGAATTGTGGCAGTGTCAAATCGAATTTTTGAAATGCAACTGTATGATATGTTCTTGGCAGAGATGGCAGTGAATAATAGATTGTATATGAAAACTGCATCGAATCGAAATCAATTTATTATTTCAGATATGCTTCAAATGGATTTGGTGATGAAAAGGTTCTATGAGTATTATGAAGAAATATATGCAGATAATGACCAGAAATTTATAGAAGAAAATGGAAGAAAGTTATTTCTACTGTATTTAAAACCGATTATTAATGGAACAGGAAATTATTACATTGAAGCAAGAACAAGAGATAACAGACGTACAGATATTATTGTGGATTATAAAGGAAAACGATTTATTATAGAACTTAAAATATGGCATGGAAACGAATATCATGCTCGTGGACAAGAGCAGATATTTGAATATCTTGAATATTACAAAGAACAGAAAGGCTATCTGCTTAGTTTTAACTTTAATAAGAACAAAAAGACTGGTATTTCAGAGTTAGAATTTAAGGGAAAGACGATAGTGGAAGTGGTAGTGTAGAAAGAAAAAAGAAACAGCTTCGGAATTAAGTTTCCGGAGCTGTTTGTTCTATAAAGTCAAGATATTTCAGACATTCCTCCTTATGTGGAGAATTTTTGATGATTCCAATATAGATATCTCCATCAAACTCTGCATTTTTTAAAATTGGAACATCCGAAACGTTTTTACTGTCAGAGAGATATCCCTTTTTATCTAATTGTTCCAGTGCTTCCTGATTCATAAATACGAGGTCTAATTTTTTCGCATCGATTGCAGCAAGAAGCCTGGTGCTTGATGCATAAGCGTATTCTAAGTTTTCCGAGTCTGGATTCTCCTGTATCAGTAAATTGTCATAAGTACAGATTTCATTTTTCTTTGCAGATAAATGTTCAGAGTCTAAAAAATCACTGGTCAAATGCTGAGAGAGAGATTCGCTCATATTAATATTAATAAATGCAATCGAGAGAACAGTTGTTTTTTTTACAAGTTGTCCGTGGATATTATAAACAAGAATATAAAGCACGATGCAAATAATAATAAAAGGCAGTTTATAATAATCCCAAAGATATTGAAGTTTTGCCTTTCCGTGAAGTTGTTTTAATGCTTTCATAGAACATCATCCTTATTATTTTCAAGTCGTTCCAGAATCGGAAGAATCAGCCAGGAGCAGATAAGTGCTCCGAGTCCTTGTCCAAAAACAATAAATGGTGTGAAAATATTGATTATAACATAGTAAATAACAAAATAAACAACTGCCATCAAAATAGAACAGAACAGATAACGCAGTCCCATGACAAGTGCATTTTTAAAAGTTGCAGGAATTGTATTTTCAAATCGTGCAAATAATGGAAAAACATTCAGTAAAACGATAAGGTATACAACTCCGGCACAGATGAGCACTGCACCGCATAAAGTCCAGAATACATTTTCCAGACGAATATGATAAAGCACATAGCCGTCAATTCCAAATAGGATGCCAAGCCCCAAAAGAGGGAGCCAGATCAGTGTGGCTTTTTTGAAATTAGAACGAAATGCAGTAAAGAACTGCTTTGTAATATTGCCTTCTTCATTGCGTACGAGTTTGAATGAAACATAATAAAGGGCAGTTGTCGAGGCACCGATTGTAAAAACAGGAATACAACATAAAAACCAAAGGATATTGAGCCATGCAGCACAAAAAATTTTGTTTAAAAGCTGGATGAAACGATTATCAATTGAAAAAATCTGATTCATAATATTCTCCTTTACTTGGTTGGAGCAATGTTTACGGATTCTCGGTATACAATGTTTGTTTCGGTATAAACGGTTCGATAATTTAAAGTCGGATCTTTTATTCTGGAGAGCAATAAATCTATTGCACAAACTCCAAGAATTTCATTGTGAATGTGGATACTGGTAAGCGGTGGAGTGATAAGTTTAGCAGCAGGAGAATCGTCAAAGCCACATAGACAAATATCCTCCGGAACTTGAATATTTAATTGTCTTAATATTTGCATCAGATCAAAAGCAATAAAATCATTTGCACAGACAAAAACATCAGGAAGTTCTTTTAAATTTTGAATATAGTTAAAAAGATAAGTTTTATAATCTGTGAGTGTGTCTTTTGGGGCGTCTATAATAAAAAACTCTTCATTAATTGGAAGCGAATTTATATAGAGTGCATTACGGGTAGCCATGCAGCGTTCAAAAAAAGATTGGCAATGCAACTGCTCGCCGATAAATCCGATATTTGTTTTGCCACATTTTTTCATTTCACGAACGAAGCCAAAAATTTCATCCTGGTTATTCATAAGTAAACGATCAGCAGGAAGAGGTTTTCCCATAAGTACCGGATGGTCTACAAATAAAACCGGAATATCCAGATTGCAAATCATTTTTGCGTAGTCATAGTTAAAAGTTTCAATACAGATAATGCCACAGACATTCTCAGGATGAAACGAATTGGGAAGCTGGTAGTTGGCTTGTTCTTCATTGCTTACGCGGTGCATCGTAATGATATAGCCAAGTTGAGTGGTTTCTCTTTGAATCTTATCTAACATTGTAGAAGAAAAATGAAAATTATCGAGCGGAGCGCAGGTTAGGATTGCAATTTCACCATGAGGCTTTTGTGGAGTTGCTTCTTGTGAGGCAAACTTAAGTTGTTCCGGGTTCATATAGGTAAATTGTTTATAGCCCATTTCTACCGTTTTTTGTAACACTTTTTCTCTGGTTGAATCAGATAAGACTCCTGTGTTGTTGATGGCTTTTGAGACGGTATTTCTTGATAGTCCAAGAGCATCAGCGATATCTTGTATCGTCACACGTTTTGACATAATAAAATCTCCTTTTCAGTTCTAAAACAATAATTGGACTGTTACAAATGTAAAATAATTATATGAGCTTATTATAGAATAAATTTGCAAATGTGTCAAATGTAAAATAAATAGTAAAAATAAACAAAAAAACAGGAAAAAACGAGGTAAAAACAGCATATAGCATCGTGAAATTCTTACAAAAGTGTGCGTATGTAACAATAGATAGTTGACATTTGAGTATAAAATTGATATTATGATGGCATAAGCAAAACATGTTATGTTTACAAATGCACACATTCTGTAGAAGGAGGAAAGAAAATGGAACAGAAAAAGAAATCTGGATTCGGTAATACGGTTGCATATGTGAAACGTCATTGGCAGTTGTATGTATTCTTTTTATTACCGGCATTGTTGCTCACTTTGATTTTTAAGTATATTCCTATGGGCGGCGTTTTAATTGCATTTATGGATTATAACCCGGTTCGAGGGATTCTTGGAAGTGATTGGGTTGGACTGGAACATTTCAGAAGATTTTTATCATCACCGGACTTTATGAGATATTTAGTAAACACATTGAAGCTTAGTGTGTATGGCTTATTGTGGGGCTTTCCGGTGCCGATTTTACTTGCATTTTTGTTAAATCGAATTGTTAGTAAAAGAAAGAAGAAAAATATTCAGCTCGTGCTGTATCTTCCGAACTTTATTTCTGTCATTGTATTATGTGGTATTGTACGAATCTTCTTGTCTGTAACAGGACCGGTAAACGGATTGTTTGGAACAAGTATCAACTTTATGACAATGCCGTCTGCTTTTCGTACGATTTACATTGCCAGTGGAATTTGGCAGGGGGCAGGCTGGGCTTCGATTCTGTATACAGCAGCATTATCAAATGCAAGTCAGGAGTTAAAAGAAGCGGCAGTAATTGATGGAGCAAATATTTTCCAACAGATTAAAGCGGTAGAATGGCCAGCCATCAAAGATATTGTATTAATTCAGTTAATCATGCAAGTTGGAAACATTTTAAGTATTGGTTTTGAAAAAGCCTATGCACTTCAAACCGATTTAAACCTTCCTACAGCTGAGATTATTTCGACATACGTATATAAGAAAGGTTTGATTGATGGAGATTATGGATTTTCAACCGCAGTTGGCTTATTTAATACGGTAATCAATGTCATCTTATTAATTGCAGTAAATAAAATCGTTAAAAAAATGAACGATGGAAAAGGAATTTAGGAGGTGTGAGTATGAAGGCGAAGAGAAAAAGTCAATTTTCCAAATATGGCCGACAAGATAAAATTATTTTATCGATTGGATATTTTTTAATTGCATTGTTTGTACTTGCAATTATTGTGCCAATTTTTTACATCATAGTTGCATCTTTTATGGATCCGGTAACATTACAGAATAAAGGGATTACGTTTGATTTTTCAAAATGGACGATAACAGCGTATCAAAGGGTTATGTCAAATGGAGCAATCTGGATTGGTTTTAAAAACGCAGTTATTTATTCCGTTGTATTTACAGTAGTATCTGTTGTGGTTACATTACTTGTCGCATATCCAATGTCACGTACGGATTTCAAGGGAAGAAAATTATTTAATGTTATTTTTGTAATCACAATGTTTTTTGGCGGAGGTTTAATTCCGACATACTTATTGATTTCAAATCTTGGTTTATTAGACAGTATGTGGGCGGTTATCCTTCCGGGTGCATTTAGTGTATGGAACATGATTATTGCAAGAACGTATTATCAGGGAATTCCGGGAGAGTTAAGAGAAGCGGCAGAAGTAGATGGGGCAAATGAGTTGGTATTCTTCTTTAAAATACTGCTTCCGGTTTGCACACCGATCATTGCGACAATCGCATTGTGGCAGTTTGTAGGTATGTGGAACAGTTACTTTGATGCAATGATTTATTTAAATGATTCTGCAAAACAGCCGTTACAGTTAGTTTTGCGGTCCATTTTGATTCAGAACCAGCCGGAATCCGGCATGATTTCTGATATGCAAAGTACCGCACAGAGGGCACAGCTTGCAGAGTTATTAAAATATGCAACAATTATTATATCGAGTCTGCCTCTTTTAGTAATGTATCCATTTTTCCAGAAGTATTTCGATAGTGGAATCATGGCAGGTTCAGTAAAAGGTTGATGTAGGAGGGTAAAGATGAAAAAAAGAACGAAAAAAGTATGGAAAAGAACAGCAGCTATGGCATTAGCAGTGGCAATGGCAGCAACGACAGTTACTGGATGTGGAAGTGGTAAATCCAGTGCAAAATTAAATGATGGAAGCTTTAAAGAAGTGGATGCGTCTACTCTGGAATTTCCGTTAAAAGAGAAAGCAACTTTAACCGGAACAATTAGTTATCCGGCAAATACAGAATCTGACCCGAATAAGAGAACGATTTTTAAAAGACTTCAGGAGAAGACGAATGTAGAAATTGACTGGACAGCGATTCAGGCAGACCAGTGGAGTGATAAGATTTCTCTGGAAATGGCAAATACAAAAAATATGACAGATTTTATCTTTTCAGCGGGATTCAGCGATAATGACTTGTTAAAATATGCCAAACAAGGTGTAATCATTCCGTTGGAAGAATATATTGACGCATATATGCCGAATTTACAGGCAGTTTTTGAAAAATATCCGGAATATCGAACCATGTGTACTGATACAGATGGACACATCTGGGCACTTCCATGGATTGAACAGCTTGGAAATGAAAAGACAGCAATTCAGACAATCGGAAATATGAGTTTTATTAATAAAAAATGGCTGGATTTCTTAAATCTTGAAGTTCCGACAACCGTAGATGAATTTGAACAGGTATTAATTGCGTTCCGCGATCATGCATCTGAAATTCAGGCAGAGTTTGGAATTGATGGAAGCATTATTCCGATGTCTTGCATTGTAAATGATGGAGACCAGGATCCAAGTTTAATTATCAATGGCTTTGGAGAAGGATACGGAGATGCAGATAAAGCAAGACATATTGCAGTGACAAATGATAAAGAAGTCATCTGTTCTGCAACACAGGATGGATACAAAGAAGGAATTGAATGGCTGCATAAATTATATGAAGAAGGCTTAATTGATACAGAAAGTTTTACACAGGAATGGTCTACTTATGTAGCAAAAGGAAAATCCGGACGTTATGGTGTTTGCTTTAGCTGGGATGTGGCAAATATTGATAACTTAGAAGACTGGGTTCCGCTTCCGGCATTAACAGCGGATACAAGAAATATTACTCCTCAGAATGGTTCTTTTACAAGTGGATTTGACAGAGGAAGATGTGTTGTAACAGCAGTAGCAGAAAATCCGGCACTTATTTGTGCATGGTTAGACCAGATGTATGACCCATTCCAGTCTCCACAGAATAACTGGGGAACTTATGGTGAAGACGATGACTTTGATATCTTTGAACTCAGCAAGAATGCAGAGGGTGGAGAAATGCTCAAGCATGCACCACTTGGAGATGCTTCACCGGTAGAAGTTCGTGAGGCAGAATGTGTTGGTGGACCACTTGCAGTATTAAATGATTATTATAATGTCTATGTAACCTGCCCGGATGATGCACAGTATCGTTTAGACTGGATTAAAGAATATTATACACCGGATATGAACCTGGATTATGTATATCCAAATGTATTCATGTCTCAGGAAGATACAAAGAAATTGTCTGACCTTCAGACTGATATTGAAAAATTAATCAATGCAAACAAATCCGATTGGATTATGAATGGATTTACAGATGATGACTGGAACCAGTACTTAAGTGAATTAGACGGATATGGTCTGGAAGAATATCTGCAGATTTTCCAGAAATATCTGGATGACTATTATGCAGATAGTGCCAAATAAAGAGAAAAGATAAGGCGAGAGGCTGCGTAACAAAACTGCGCAGTCTCTTTTTTAAAATTTTTTTTGGAGGAAAAGGAATGATTAACGATAAATTAAAAAAGGCGAGAGAATATGAAGTACGGAAAGAAAAAGAAATTGCTCCAGATAAAAGACCGGCGTTTCACCTGACTCCAAGAGTCGGCTGGATGAATGACCCGAATGGATTTTCTTATCATAATGGAGAGTATCATTTGTTTTATCAGTATCATCCGTATGATACAAACTGGGGACCAATGTACTGGGGACATGCAGTAAGTAAAGATTTATTAAAATGGGAATATTGTCCGACAGCACTTGCACCAGATGAAAGTTATGATAATTTTGGATGTTTTTCGGGAAGTGCGGATACTTTGGATGACGGAAGGCAGATTCTTATGTATACAGGTGTTCAAAACACAAAAGATGAAGATGGAAAAGAGATTGTGTTTCAGACTCAATGTATTGCAGTTGGAGATGGAACAAATTTTGAAAAATATGAAAAAAATCCAGTAATTACTGCAGATGCTTTACCGGAAGGCGCAAGTAAAATTGATTTCCGTGACCCGAAAATCTGGAAAGAAAAAGATGGAACATTTCGCTGTGTAGTTGGAAGCAGACCGGCAGATGGAAGTGGACAGATCTTATTATATAGCAGCAAAGATGGATTTTCCTGGAACTTTGAACAGATTTTGATTCAAAACAAAAATCGTTTTGGAAAAATGTGGGAGTGCCCGGATTTCTTTGAAGTGGATGGAAAATGGCTGTTGATGGTCAGCCCTCAGGATATGATGCCGGTAGGTCTGGAATATGGAGCAGGAAATGGAACATTATGCGTAGCAGGTCATTTGGACGAAAACAAACATTTGGTAGAAGAATATACACAGTCGATTGATTATGGAATTGATTTTTATGCACCGCAGACTGTTTTAGCACCGGATGGAAGACGTATTATGATTGGCTGGATGCAGAACTGGGATACCTGTGGAGTGCGGGAAGATGACATGAAATGGTTTGGTCAGACAAGTTGTCCGAGAGAAATTCAGTTTGTAGATGGAAAACTGATTCAGAATCCAATTCGTGAGTTAAGCAATTATCATAAGAATACCGTTTCTTATTCAGAAGTGCTTATATCTGACTGTATTTCTTTAGAAAAAGTCAGCGGAAGAATGATTGATCTGGAAGTAGAAATTAAACCGGAAGATGAAGAAAATTGTTATGATAAATTTGTAATCCAATTTGCCAAAAACGAGAGCTTCCATTCGGATATCGTATTTTATCCAAAGGAATCTGTTCTGGAAATTGACCGTAGCTGGTCAGGTATCAGAAGAGCCGTACAGCATCAGAAAAAATGTAAAGTGGCAGACAATAATGGAAGCATAAAATTACGAGTGATTCTTGACAGATACAGCGTAGAAGTTTTTGTAAATGATGGAGAACAGGCAATGTCAATGGCAGTATTTACAGAACAATGTGCAGATGAAATTTGCTTTTATGCAGAGGGAAAAGTGAAAGCTAATGTGACAAAAAGTGATTTAGAATTTTAATTTAACCAAATCAAGGAAATCCCCTGCTTCAATTGCAAAAAGCAATAAGCAATAAGCAGGGGTGGGGACTTGCTTGTATCAGGAGGGGGCAAGCCCCTTCTGATAAGCTGCGTAGCAGCTATTTGGTTATGAGCAAGTAGCGAAAGCGGATTGCGAATATCCGCTTGACAAAAGAGTTGATTTTAGAAAAATTTTAATCTAAGAAAGCTGGGCTAAGAAAATGACAGATGTAACCGCATTGGGAGAATTATTAATTGATTTCACAGAAAATGGAATCAGTGAGCAGGGAAATCCAATTTTAGAAGCCAATCCAGGAGGCGCACCATGTAATGTGCTGGCAATGCTTACCAAACTTGGGAACCAGACATTATTTATCGGAAAAGTTGGAAATGACAGTCTGGGAAAGATGCTAAAAGATAAGGTAACAGCACTGGGAATAGATACAACTTATCTGTATCAGGATGAGATAGTGCATACGACACTTGCTTTTGTACATACTGCAGAAGATGGAGACAGAGAATTTTCATTCTATCGAAATCCAGGCGCAGATATGATGCTTCGTGCAGAAGAAGTGAATGAAGAAGCAATAAAAGAATCAAAAATTTTTCACTTTGGAACGCTTTCGATGACTCATGAAGGAGTACGCACAGCAACCAAAAAGGCAGTGGAAACAGCAAAACAAAATCAGGTTTTAATTTCCTTTGACCCGAATTTAAGAGAGCCATTGTGGGATAGTTTAGATGAGGCAAGGAAACAGGTTTCTTATGGAATGAGTATGTGCGATATCCTGAAAATTTCGGATAATGAAATTGAATGGTATACCGGAGAAAGCGACTATACAAAAGCAGTTGAGAAAATTTTGGAAAACTATCAGATTCCGCTGATTCTGGTTTCCATGGGAAAACAGGGAAGCCGTGCATATTATAAAAATCAGATGGTAGAAGTACCGGCGATTCTTCAGAAAAACACAATTGAGACAACAGGTGCGGGAGATACCTTTGATGCCTGTGTATTAGACTATATTTTAAAACATGGACTGGAAAATTTGTCTGAGCAAAATTTAAAAGAAATGCTTACTTTTGCAAACGCAGCAGCGTCGATTGTCACAACCAGAAAAGGGGCACTCTGTGTGATGCCGTCAAAGGAAGAAGTAGAAGAAATTTTGAAAAAATAATAAATGAGAGAGCAGTTTAAAGCGGATTCAAAGTTGCTTTAAACTGCTCTTTGTTTTTTATTGTAATGTCTGCTTATAATTTTCTCCCCATACCCACATGGCATCCAAAATCGGTTTTAAACTATGCCCCAATTCAGTTAAACTATACTCCACACGTGGTGGAACTTCTGCGTAAACTTTTCGATTTACAAGTCCGGAGGCTTCCATCTGGCGGAGCTGGGAAGTGAGAACTTTCTGGCTGACCTGTCCGATGGATTTTTTTAATTCTCCAAAGCGTCGTGTTCCCTGCATTAAATCACGAAGAATCAGAACTTTCCATTTATCACTGATTAAGGTAAGTGTGGTTTCAACCGGACACGCAGGAAGGTCTTTTGCTGAGCGTGCAGTATTTTTTACAGATTCCATAAATACGATTTCTCCTTTCAATTCAACAATAGTATCCTTTTGGTAACTACAGCACAATATTGTGCTTACTTTACGATTTAGCGGTATGGCTTTATTATAGAATCAACGAAAGGGAAAAACAACCTGAAACAATAACAAAAATGATAAAATGGAGGAAGAAAAAATGAGTAAAGTAGTTGAATTTTTAAATGCAAACCCAGTACAGTATCTGGCAACCGTAGGTCGTGATGGAAAAGCAAAATGCCGTCCATTTATGTTTGCAGGAGAATTAGAAGGAAAACTTTGGTTCTGCACAAACAACACAAAAGAGGTATACAAAGATATGCAGGAAAATCCAGAAATTGAAATTTCTGTTTCCAGTCCGGAGTATGCATGGATTCGTCTTGCAGGTAAGGCAGTCTTTGAAAACAATATGTCAGCAAAAGAAATGTGCATCGCAAATCCGATTGTAAAAGGTCAGTATCAGACAGCAGACAATCCGATTTTTGAAGTTTTTTATCTGGAAAATCCACACGGAGTAATTGCAGACTTTTCTGGAAATCCACCTTATGAATTTTAAATTTAACCGGATTTGGCAAACGGCAAATCAGATTGCGAAGATTTGCTTGACAAGTTAGCAAAATGACCCTGTAGAAAGAAATTTCTATGGGGCATTTATATTTTATGAAGTATACTATAAATATAAGTAGATTTATGATTTTGTATGAAAAGAAAGAGTGATGACTATGAATCAAAGTGAAAGAAGAGTATTTCTGATTCAGGAATTGTTAAAAGAAAATCCAGAGTATGCAAAGATGCAGATTCCAAAGAAATCAGAGGAACAGAAACATTTACTTCGTGGACTGATGAATATTCGTCCGCCAAGAAGAGTCAGTGATGAATTTTTAGAAGTGCAGGATGCATATTTGAGTGAAACTGCAAAAGAAAAAGGAATCGTGGAACTGGACTCGTTAACTCCAAGTCGTTCGGGAATTTATCTGTGGCAGGGGGATATTACGAGGCTTCGCTGCGATGCAATTGTAAATGCGGCAAACAGTGGAATGACAGGATGTTATGTGCCGAATCACCGTTGTATTGATAATTGTATACACACTTATGCGGGCGTTGAACTTCGACTTGCGTGTGACAAACTGATGCAGAAACAGGGAAAAGAAGAAGCAACAGGACAGGCAAAGATTACGCCGGCTTATAATCTGCCATGCCGTTATGTGATTCATACAGTCGGTCCGATTGTCTTTGGAAATTTGACAAATGAACACTGTAAACAGCTTGCCTCCTGCTATCGGTCCTGTCTGGAACTTGCGGTAAAAAATCAGTTAGAGAGCGTAGCATTTTGCTGTATTTCTACAGGAGAGTTTCATTTCCCAAACGAAAGAGCAGGACAGATTGCAGTGGAAACAGTACAGGAATTTTTGAAAAAAGAGACAAGTGTGAAGAAGGTGATATTTAATGTTTTCAAGGATAAGGATAAACAAATCTATGAACAGTTACTTACAGAAAATTGAGCAGGTTAAAACATATTTAGAAGATGCAGACGCTGTGATAATTGGAGCAGGAGCAGGGCTTTCTACATCCGCAGGTTTTGTGTATTCGGGAGAGCATTTTTCAAAGTATTTTTCGGATTTTTCAAAGAACTATCATTTTTCGGATATGTATTCCGGTGGATTTTATCCTTATGAAACATTGGAAGAACATTGGGCTTACTGGAGCAGATATATTTATATTAACCGGTATAGGAAGGCACCAAAACCGGTCTATGAAAATTTGTTTAAGCTGGTAAAAGATAAGGATTATTTTGTACTGACAACGAATGTGGACCATTGTTTCCAAAAAGCAGGATTTGATAAACACCGGTTATTTTATACCCAGGGAGATTATGGACTTTGGCAGTGCAGTAAACCTTGTCATAAAGAGACTTATGAAAATGAAGAGACGATTTTACAGATGATTCAGGCACAAGGCTATGAATTGGATGAAACAGGAGATTTATTTGTGCCGGATGGAAAAAATCTGAAGATGAGTGTTCCATCAGAGCTTGTTCCATACTGCCCAAAATGTGGACGTCCGATGAGTATGAATCTGCGGGCGGATTCCACCTTTGTTGAAGACAGCGGATGGGAGAAAGCTGCACGGCGATATGAAGAATTTATCAGACGCCATAAAGGACTGAAAATTGTATTTCTGGAATTGGGAGTTGGATACAATACCCCGATTATTATTAAATATCCGTTTTGGCAGTTTACAGCAGAAAATCCAAAGGCGGTTTATGTCTGTGTAAATCAGTCAGAAGCAGGATGTCCAAGAGAGATAGAAAATCAGTCGGTCTGCATGGATTTTGATATTGGAGAAGTGATAGAGAAACTGTTGTAAGGTAGAAACATTTTTAAAATTTGTGAAAAAACGTAAGAGTAGGCTTGAAAAATTCGTGTTATAATCTAAATAAAAGAATTTAGAAAGGAAATCGTTGAATCATTATGGAAGAATTATATCAGGCAATTGAAGAAAAAATAAAGGCTTCGGGTTATCCGAGAGCAATTTCAGGCGCAGATGTCTATGATGATATTTGTGACCAGATTGAAGGAAAAGAAAATGGAAGTTATTTATTATTATCCAAGTTTGAAGATGATGTGATTTTTGAATATCATGTGACGATTCAGGATGAAGAATTTAATCTTGGAATTTTGACTATGCGCACTCCAGAGGGTGTATTTGAAACTGACTTTGAT
>JAIIAN010000315.1 GCA_022717655.1 Bacillota bacterium
TATTTATGCAGTGTAATGAATGGACAAAAGAATGATCCACAGTTGCTTACACAAGGAATAGAATTAGTTGACAATGTGGATACCATGAAATTAAAGGTAGATCCTCGCACTAACCGATTAGAATTTTCTACCGATATTAATTCCGTATTTGATATTGCTTGGCTGACACTTGCAAGAATGCTTTCCGAAACCCCTGCACCAGAGGATAAAGGAAAACCGGATAATCGTCCAGAAGGCATTATGATTCGTTGTCGTAACTGTGGTAAATTCATAATACGAAAGAACAACCGACAGGAATTTTGTGATGCCGAAGATTGTCAGAAAGTTCGAAATGCCCGAAAGCAAAAAGCATATCGTAAACGAAAAGCCATTGAAAAGGCTCAAAAAAGCAAGAATAATACACATTAATTTATATAATTTGGTATAGAAATAAATAGAGCATTGTATCTCATATTAGCCAGTTATATGCAATTATGTGCTATGATATTATATAAAATATGGTAAAGGACACTAGAATCCCCTATACAATTTCCAAAAAAGTGTGTGAGGGGCATCGGTCTTTAAGATAAATAGTCTCAGAGATAATACTCCCCCCTGGGGTTAAGGAGGAATGCTTCAATGATAAAAAAAGATACGCTCGAAGCGATGATTAAAGCTATTGGTTATATCCAGAGCTCACGTACAAAAGTATATGAAAAAAATTATGCGCAGTTCGACTGCATAATTGAAGTTGATTTCAATGGCAGTGGTTCAATCAATTATCCAGAAGATAAAGGTATGAAAATTACAAGAAAGACTACTTGTAATTTTTCTCAGCCAGAGAACTTTGTTGTTCTTGAATGTATCACTCGATTAATGGACAAAGGCTATCGTCCCGAACATATTGAGCTTGAGAAAGAATGGACACTTGGTCACTCGGACAAAGGTGGGTTTGCTGATATCCTCGTCAAAGATGCTGATGGTAAAACCCTTTTTATTGTTGAATGTAAAACAGCCGGTAACGAATACAAAAAGGAATTGAACAATACTCTTAATGATGGAGGTCAGTTGTTCTCATATTGGAAGCAAGAAGGTTCATGTAAATGGTTATCACTATATGCATCTGATTTTGACGGCACGAACGTTTCTTATACAACAGAAACCATTGATTGTAGCGATGATGCAAATATCTTAGCAACAGCTAAGAAAGACCCTTCTATCCTACTCTATCGTGATGCTGGCACAACTGAAGACTTATTTACTGCTTGGGATGAAACCTATGATAAAAGATTATGTGGTGATATAATCTTTAGAGACGATTCGCAAGCATATCAGATTGGCGTAAAGCCACTTCGTAAAGTTGATTTGAAAGATTTTAGCGAAAATGATAAAGTCGTAAATAAATTTGAGGAAATACTACGTCATAACAATGTGTCTGATAAGGAGAATGCTTTCAACAGACTTGTAGCTCTTTTCATATGCAAATTAGTTGATGAAATCCAGAAAGGCGATAACGATATCGTCGATTTCCAGTATAAAATAGGAACTGATTCATACGAAACTTTACAAGATAGGCTTCAACGTCTTCATAAGGAAGGAATGGAGAAATTCATGCGTGAAGAAATCTTCTATGTTGCAGATGATTACGCAGAAAATCTCGTTCAACAGTACACTGGTCAGAAACGTCAGAAAATGATTACGGATTTAAGAAATACTATCCGTGTACTTAAATTCTATACCAATAACGATTTTTCGTTTATGGATGTTCATAACGAAGAACTTTTCTACCAGAATGGTAAAATTCTTGTAGAAGTTGTCCAGCTTTTTGAGAATTACCGCATCATTGGCTCAAATGACATACAGATGCTTGGTGATTTATTTGAGCAATTACTTAATAAAGGTTTCAAGCAGAATGAAGGTCAATTCTTCACTCCTATTCCAATCACTCGTTTTATATGGGATAGTTTGCCAATTGAACGAATAATTAAAAAAGCTGATGGAATTGAATTCCCAAAAATGATTGATTATGCATGCGGTGCAGGTCACTTTCTCACACAAGGATTCGAAGCAGTTAATGCAGGTGTTCTCTCCATTGATTCCACCTATAAAATCAATCGTAATTGGGCAGAACATAAAATATTTGGTATCGAAAAAGACTACCGTTTAGCACGTGTATCCAAAATCTCCCTTTTTATGCATGGTGCCGGAGATGGGAATATAATATTTGGGGATGGTTTAGAGAATTATTTAGATAAAGATATTATTCCCGAATCTTTTGATATTTTAGTAGCAAATCCTCCTTACTCGGTTAAATCATTTAAACCACACCTTAAGTTAAAAGATAATAAATTTGATACTCTTGACAAAATATCAAACGATGGGTCAGAAATTGAAACATTATTTATTGAAAGAATTGCCCAATTGTTAAAACCTTCTGGCATAGCAGCAGTAATATTACCAAACACGATACTTATCAAGGAAAGTGAAAGTTTTATCAACGCACGCGAATTCATATTGAAGAACTTTAATATACGCGCTATTTCTGTTATGGGAAGTAAAACATTTGGTGCAACAGGTACAAATACAGTTATTCTGTTTTTAGAAAAATTTTGTGAACCGCCTAAACGATTTGATTTAGTAACCGATAGTATTGATTCAATTTTTGCTTCTAACGATCTTTCAAATTGGGAAGATGAAGATATTATCAATGAGTACTTAGAAAAAATACATATGCAAAAGGATACTTATT
>JAIIAN010000316.1 GCA_022717655.1 Bacillota bacterium
AAAGCCTAACCACAACTTTTGCCGTAGCGAAACCACAAAATCTGTTAAAGCCTAACCACACAAACGTTAGAGCGCATACCACAACTTTTGGGGGACACCCGAAATTTTTACGCATCCTTATACTTGAACCACAGCCAGCCATGAAAGGCGAAGGTGGCAAGCAGAATGAAAAGAATGCCGATGCAAACGAGCGCCTCCTGCATAGACATAGGAGAAGCTTGCTTATTTAAGGCGCAGCCAATTGCAAACAGTAAAATTCCATCAAATACCAGCCAATCATAACATGTAGGACGCTTGCCAGCTTTCACCTTAGCATCCACCAAGGCGGAAATACTCACTGCATTGCTGCCTTCTGCCCATCTGTCATGCAGATACCAGCATAAAGAAAAGGTTAGATAGCTGGCGAAGAAAAAATAAGTTTCCAGCAATAAAAAATCAAAGCCGTATTCCAACTCCTTATAGTCAGCACCGCTGTACAGCTTATACACTAAAAGGGACACCAGAAAAGCTATGCCCGTATTAAAAAGAATGCTCAGGCCCCTAGCCATGGCAAAGTAGAGCTTTTTAATTTTTATCAAGGAATCAGGCCATTGTATGCGCTCATCAAAAAAGACACCGCTAGATATTTTTGCACAAACACGTCCAAAAACGTAAAAGGCCAGCGTCTCTGCTAAAGGTGAAAAAGGCGACTCAATATGCTCAAGCAAAAATAATATGTACGCACCAATGATGACTGTTATAAATATGGCAATTTTATTCATTTCATAACTCCTGCTATGCTTTAAGTAGACTTGTTTGATTAAAAAAATTATAGCAGTAAATGATGGGCGTGTAAATAAAAATATATATCATCCGATTATTTATTTCAGTTTTAAAGATTATGTTTTCATAACTATACAAATAGCATAAACAAGATAGACCCGAAGATACTGTATTTCTATTTTTGAGCATTATACTTCTCGCTTATACTAAGTAAATAAAAAAAGTATCCCCCACTTTTTGTGGTGTGGTCGACACTCCCACGCTTTTTGTGGTGATTTTTGCTCCAACATTTGATGACGTATAATAAGTTGCGCAAATTCAATTCAAAAAGATAGACATAGAGACTACCTTTGCTTACAATTAAGTTACCACACAAAACATGAAAGAAGGTAGAATCTATGTCTGGTAACATTATACAATTAAACGAGCAATTTATCCATAACGAACTTAAAACTATTGTGAAAAATAGTGTAGAAGAAACTCTCAATGCTCTTTTGGATGCAGAAGCTGACAAACTTGTACAAGCTGAACGCTACGCACGTGAGCAAACAAGAAAAGGTTATCGTGCCGGACATTACGAAAGATCATTCTCTACTCAAGCTGGTGACGTTACTTTAAAAGTGCCTAAATTAAAAGGTCTTACCTTTGAGTCTGCTATTATTCAGCGTTACCAAAGACGTGAATGCTCTGTAGAAGAAGCCTTGGTAGAAATGTATCTTGCCGGTGTTTCTATGCGTCGTGTTGAAAGTATTACAGAGATTCTCTGGGGACAGAAGGTTTCCGCAGGAACTATTAGTAATCTGAATCAAAAATGCTTTGCTCAAATTGAAGAATGGCGCTCCAGAAAGCTTACAGAAAAGTATCCCTATGTCTTTGTAGACGGTATTTTCCTGAAGAGATGTTGGGGAGGCTCCTTTGAAAACGCATCTGTATTAGTTGCTATTGGCATCACAGAAGACGGATACAGAGAAGTTATAGGTACAGCCGAGGGCCTCAAAGAAGATACCGAAAGCTGGAAAAATTTCTTTGTATGGCTGAAAAGCCGTGGCTTAGATGGCGTAAAACTTATAATTGGCGATAAAAATTTAGGCATGGTAGAAAGCATAGGTGAAGTGTTTCCAAATGCCAGATACCAACGCTGCATGGTGCATATGTACCGTAATATATTCTCTGTAGTACCACGTAAAACTGTCAAGGAAGTTGCCAAGATGCTCAAAGCAATTCATGCTCAGGAGAATAAAGGAGCAGCTAAAGAAAAGGCAAAATCAGTAATTTCCAGATTACGTGAGATGAAACTTAACAAGGCTGCAGAAAACTAGAAAATGGTTTAGAGGAAACCTTGACCTATATGGATTTTCCGTCAGAGCATTGGCTACGTATACGTACCAATAACGTTATTGAACGTGTAAACAGAGAAATAAAGCGTCGCACAAGAGTGATTGGCACGTTTTCTGATGGTGAATCAGCATTGATGCTTGTATGTGCAAGATTGCGTTATATAGCCAGCAATGATTGGGGCAAAAAACGTTACTTGAACATGAAGCATCTAACAGATATGCTTGCCGAAGAACTGTATTGCGAAGCAAAAATATCTTAAACTCAGCTCACTTAATAAGCAAAGGTATCTCAAGCAGAAGCTAGTTGATATTTAACGGTGAAGTGCACTAACCGTTAAACTTATATACTAAACTTCTGCTAGGATGTCTGAAGAAATTTGCGCAAAACTATTGACAGTACCTATTGTTTAAATCCAGATGATACGTTTAGATTATAAATAAAAAGAGTATATGGTAAAAATGAGAAGTCTCTTATTTTTACCATATACCACAAAATTCGTTAGAGCAAAACCACAGAACTGTTAAAGCCTAACCACAACTTTTGCCGTAGCGAAACCACAAAATCTGTTAAAGCCTAACCACACAAACGTTAGAGCGCATAC
>JAIIAN010000317.1 GCA_022717655.1 Bacillota bacterium
AAAAAAATAATCAAACAAAAAGCTGCCCTTCTTTACCAATTTTTCAAATCTAATCCAATCAGGAAATGCTTTAAATATTAAAGGACTTACTTCTTTTGGAGTTACATCTAAAGTATAAAAGCAAAACTTTTTATATGTCACAATACAGTGAACATTATAGCAACAACCTTCACCATATCTACCTAAACTATTTAATAAACAGCCTCCTTCAAAGCTCTGACGTTTTTTTGTGCCCACACTTTCCAATTGAATATTGTTTCATATACTTCTACACAAGTTTTCGACATGAGTTCTAGTTCGCCAGTTTCTAAACATTCCTTAATCTTCTTTCCAAAATCTTCTCCAGTCGCAGTAAGAGGTAACAAATATCCATTCTTTCCATCTAATACATAGCTTGGAACACCACCTGTTTTGTATGAAAAACATGGCAAGCCATTAGCCGTTGATTCACAAAAAGCAATTCCTGCACACTCGGCCTTTGTAGGTAATAACATACAATGACAGAGGGAGATCAGATCTTTTAATTGATTATATTGGCTCTTATCATTCTTATTAAGGAAACCAATATAATCAACAAAATCCAAAGCCGTAAATTCCTCATCAATAGTTGGAGCTCCAACGATATGTAAAGTGGACTTCACACTATGCCTATTTAACCATCGGCAAGCATCAACAGCCTTTCTACCTCCCTTGCGTTCCCAATCTACCCCTAAAAACAAGATATGAAGTTGACCATCGTAATTCCATTCATGAGGTAATATGTCCTTTTCATCAATATTAGGACCATATTCTGCTAAAGAAACCTTAGTTGGATTCAGATGATAAAAGTCGATTGAAGAATCTATAGCCCATTGGCTTGGCAATACTACCTTAGAAGCATGATCTAAGACCAGCTGCTGAGTTTTATCACCAATTATAACCTCTCTAGAATGAGGATCTAAATTCCAATAATATCCTATCATTGAGTGATATGTAGCATCTGACATATAAACAGTAGGCTTATTAACAGATATAAGTTGAGTAAAAGGACAATAAAGTACGTCAGCTTTGGCAAGAAGTTGCTTATCTATCACATTTTCTTTTAATCGAATATATAATGGACTTCTTTCAAGCGGCATCGAGATATTCAATATTTTCTTAATTACTTTCTGTATATTTAGCCATGCTTTAGACAAGATACTATCGTTGAAAGGAATCCAAAAGACGTTCAATTCCTCTTGCTGGCAAAGAGCGCGAAACACTTGAAATGTCGTTCCGCTTTGTGGAAAGCGGTCGTGAGGATTTTCCTTACAAATTACTCCTACATTTATCTTTCTAACTTTTTCCATTTTTTTCGATATTTTTCTTTATAAATTGGATACCTTTATTCGCAAAAGCGCAGATTTGTGTCTCTATTATTGCATAATTGATATCACTTTCTGTAAGTGCATCAGCTGTTCTAATCATCCTTGTCTGATCTAATCCGATAGCAGTGTGAAGGGTTGTAATACGTGAATCGGATCCATTTATGTCATAATGCACGAAAGATTTTCTAAAAATAACAGAAAACATATTTCCATGAAATGTATTTGTTACAATAAAACGTGCATGATTAAACAACCAAACGAATTGTGAAGGAGAAGCATCTAGCAAGACATAATCAACATAATCCTTTGATTTTCCTTTCAAACCACGAGTATTACAAATCTGAACTATAGGAAGTCCCAATTTGTTTCCTATTTGGCGAGCAAATTCCAAAGTTTCATTAGCATGTTCTAATGTATACACCAACAAATATTGCTGTGGCAACCCATTATATGGCTCTTCTATCTTTTCCCATTCAAATCGATTGACCAAAAGAGTTGGATCAGGATTTATCTCTGATTCAAGTTGGAATTCACTCTTAATATAGTCTTTGAGAAACTGTTCTCTTACACCAATAGACTTAAGATGTCCCAAGTATTGAGCATACTTCATGTGCTCTTCTGGAGGAAACTTGCTACTACCAGCACTTGCTGCATAAGAAAACTTACATGACGTTTTGCCAAAATCAAGGAAATAAAACGGATCATTCTCACCTGTAGATACAGGATTCCATATTTGATCAGAACCACATACCAAAACATCATATTTTGTAGGAGGAATCTCATTCCGATTAGAAAACCTTCTAGACATAGGTAACTTTGTTTCTATAAAATCACGAAACAGCTTTTCCCTCTTCTTACCGATACCTAAGATTCCTCTCAAAATGAAATCCTTAATATTCCATTTCCAGTTCTTATAGGGGGTCCATAGTTTCCACTCATACATATCCGTGGTATGAGGATGACGGAAATCTATCAATTCTGCATCTAATCCTAGATTCTTCATTGTCATTACCATGGCATATGACTGCAGTACACTACCATAGTTATAAGCAGAATGGAAAGTAACGATGCCACACTTACGCTTATTATTATCTTTTTTATTCATAGTGTTATTTTCCTTTAATTATTATACGAAGTTTTCTTCTTATTATCTTGTCAAGCATGCAAAATCTATAAGAATTTGCTATACCACATACTTGCAAGATTTTTCCAAAAACTTTGATTCTGAAATTCTTTTTCTTTGGATGGCGTAATTGGTCGTTGCCATTCACTGCTTCTCTAACATTTCTCTCAAAAAGATTGAATTCCGAATTAATTCCCTCGATTAATTCCTTACCTTTCTCGGTAATAGGA
>JAIIAN010000055.1 GCA_022717655.1 Bacillota bacterium
GGATTATATTGTATCTACCACAGCTAAAAATGTGACCGTGGCGGACGTAGTAGCAAAAACTAATCAAAACATTTTTGATCAGGCAGTTAGATCAATTGTCACAAGTTTATATTTTGGATCAGCTGAACAGTCAGGCTTTGGGATTCAGAGCATGGTACTACTCAATAGCATTAGAAACATGTATCAGGGGGCGTAAGTATGGCATATCAATCAAAGGCTGAAAAGCTCAGGCGGTCAAGCTACAGATTCACTCATAAGCTATACTCAACAACGAGTGTGACTAAAGAGAATCCATTCACTGGGATCGAGTACACAATCTCAACACGCTCAGAGCCTCGTTGGTGCGCCTTATATAACACCTCATTAAGCAGTACAACAGGCGTGTTAGGATATGATGCACACTATGATTTTCAGGTAGCAGTGAGAAAAATTGCAAACGATCCATTTGATAAATTTACCCTCGACAGCATCTCAGCATATCAATTTGATGATGATGAAAAAACAAAATATTTTATAAAAGATATTAAGCGGGCAACTGAGCCAAACGGCTATCATATTATCACAATGACAACTCATGCGGGAAATATGGCTTAAAAATGACTAAACTAAAAGCACTTACTTACAATCGTAAGTAGGTGCTTTTTTTGACAAAACATAACAATGATGTTATAATAGAAATTAAAAAGATAATTCAATATATGTTATACATTGTTTGGAGATAGCAATAGATGGATAATCAAAAGTACAATATGATAGTCAGCTTTATTTGGGGAATCGCAGATGATTGCCTGAGGGGTTGTCAGTATTTACCTTCGCTATGATTCGATAAGAATATTGTAGCATCAGGGCGTCCTTGGTGGTAGATGATATTTGGTTTTCAAAGAACAAAATTTACGTTGTAGGCGTGGCGGCTTTGGCTTACAAACATATTATACGAGGGATTTACTATGATGAATTTTACGAATGATGATATGAACCTAATGTGCATCTATAGTGCCGGAAGTAATCGCGCCGGACTGATTAGAAGCTTACTGAAATGAAGCGTTATCTGGAAAAGTATGAATGACCTATCAGGCAAATCTGTCTGGTCTGTTTGGCATAGAAAATGTAAAAACGAGCCGCAGAAGGAACGATAGCAGGAAGAAAAATAAGCACCGACAGGCGCGTAGCCGAAGATGCAATCTTCAATCAATGGGGATTGTGGAAATTTCCCTAACAAGTAGAAACAGAAAATTCCCCTACGGCCGGTATTCTTGTTTTAAGCTTTTCCTGAACAGAAAGGTATTGCTTGCAAAAGAGTGAAAAGAAACTTATTTGAGCGATTTTTACCTTTACTGAGGACTTAAAAGGTGATATAATTTAACCTGTATTATTATAACTTTTAAGCATACAACGGAACGAGGTAAAGGGGACTATGAGAATTTCCTACAATAAGCTATTCAAGCTCCTTATTGACAAAGGCATGAAGAAAAAAGAACTGCGTGAAAAGGCAGGTATCAGCGCAAGCACAGTCGTAAAAATGGGGCATAACGAACCTGTTTCTATTGAATTGATTGGCAGGATATGCCTTGCTCTCGATTGCAACGCGGGAGATGTAGTGGAGTTCTTTTCGGATGAGCCGGAAGCTAAGTCCTAATTACCGGACACTAAAAGGGGCATAAAAATATAGAAAAGTGCCGCTAATTGAAGAAAAGAATGACGAGGAACCTATATGAAAAAGATAGATACGCCTTATAGCTACAATTTCATCGATCTCTTCGCGGGAGCCGGCGGGCTTTCAGAAGGGTTTCTCCAAGCAGGCTTCAAACCTGTAGCCCATGTAGAGATGAATGAATTTGCAGCTAAGACGCTTGAGACGAGAAGTGCATATTACTACCTTAAAGATACAAATAATCTCGGCCTATATAAAAAATATCTCTCCGGGAAACTATCTCGTGATGAGCTTATGAAGCAGATACCTGCTTCAATAACAAAGACTATAATCAACGAAACAATGTCGGATGAAACTTTGCCGTCTATTTTTAAAACCATTGATGGAATAATGAAAATAAGGGGTATTTCTAAGATGGATGTAATTGTAGGAGGACCTCCGTGTCAGGCTTATTCTCTTGTTGGAAGAGCACAAAGTAGTCACATGGAGGTTCCGATGGCAGATGATCCGCGCAACTATTTATACAAACTGTACGCTAGATTCCTTAAGCGGTATCAACCAAGTATGTTTGTTTTTGAAAATGTTACGGGAATTGAATCCGCCAACGGAGGAACTACATGGAAAAATATTCAAAAATATCTAAAAAGAGTCGGTTATGAAATTGAATGCAGAGAGCAGAACGCTCACACCTTTGGCGTTCTCCAAAACCGTCGTCGTATGATTATTGTAGGATGGTTGAAGAAAAGTGGCCTGAAATATCCTGACTTCCTTGAAATTAAGACAGAAGCCGTTGTCAATGACCTTTTTGACGATTTACCAAAGTTGCATCCGGGTGAGAGTTCCGATAAGTATGCAAAGGCGAAAGCAAGCAGTTATGTGACTGAAGCTGGTATCCGTACTAAGGATGATGTCCTTACCCTTCATAATTGCCGTCCTAACATAGATAGAGATATCAAGATATACAGGCGCGCGATAGAACTGTGGAACGATGGGCATAAACGTCTTAATTATAACGACCTACCAGATGAACTAAAGACACATAAAAACAGGCATTCCTTTACTGATAGATTTAAAGTCGTTGAAGGAGATGAACCATGCTGTCACACTATTTTGGCGCACCTTTCAAAAGATGGTCACTATTTCATTCATCCTGATATGGAGCAGAATCGCTCCATTACCGTTCGTGAGGCGGCAAGAATACAATCGTTCCCTGATAGCTATTTCTTTGAGGGTCCTCGAACATCACAATTTGTGCAGATAGGTAATGCAGTACCTCCGATGATGGCCAAAGGAATCGCTATAGGTATTTTTGAACAGCTATACAAAGGAGATTCATATGAAAGGTAATCTGCTCCTTGAACAATTTAGCAGATATAAAAAGTTGGAACTTGAGGCTTCTCCGTTCCACTTTCTTTTGAATGCCAACATAGAATTGAATCCGCATCAGATCAATGCGTTCTGCACTGCTATTCAAGCGTTGAAAACTGGCGGCCTCATATTGGCTGATGAGGTTGGTCTTGGGAAAACTATAGAAGCAGGACTTGTACTTAAATATGTGCTTGAGTCGGGATCGAAGCGGGTGTTGATTGCTCTTCCCGCATCTTTGAGAAAGCAATGGGAATTAGAACTCGAAGATAAATTCGACTTGGATTCGGTAATTCTCGACAGGTTCACAGTAGAAAAAGAAAGCTCTGACTGGCGCAAAAGGCTCACTGATAATAATTCTGTCAGAATCGTTATTACCTCTTATGACTACTCATCAAAGTTGATGAAACGTTTTCCAGAGGTGAAGTGGGACTTCATCATCATCGATGAGGCGCACAATCTTAGGAATGTATTTCACGGAACCAAACGCGCCAAGAACCTTTATGAGCTTTCAACGGGAATACCAAAGATTTTACTGACCGCGACTCCACTTCAAAACTCGCTGACAGACCTTCATGGACTTGTATCCTTTATTGATCAGCGGATTTTCGGAAGCGAAAAGGTCTTTAATAAACGCTACATCAAAGGGCAGGATTATGCCGACCTAAAGCGTGAACTGTCGCCTGTTCTTTATAGGACACTTCGCAAGGATGTAGCAAAATATATGAATTTTAAGAAAAGAACCTGTAAGACGGTGGACTTTACGCTCTCCCAAGATGAGATTGAATTGTACCAACGCGTGAATGATTTCTTGAAACGGGATTTACTGTACTCTATCCCTACCTCGAACCGCGGGCTGATTATACTTGTAATCAGAAAGCTGCTTGCATCTTCGAGCTTTGCGTTGATTGAAACATTTGAGATTTTAAAGAAGCGTTTGGAGAAATTGTATGAAGGCAGTAAATCGGCAAACGCCCAAGAAGGATTCGATCTTTTCTGGAGCTATGTCGAGGATGAAATAGACGAATCCAGTTTTGAAGAACCCGAGGATGAAGACACGATTATTCAGAAGCAGTTTATTCAGGCGGAGTTGGATGAGGTAAACATCATAATTGATGTTGCCAAAAGGATCAAGACAAATGCAAAGGTTACCGCGCTGAAAATCGCTATTCAGATAGCTTTCGACTATCAGCAGGAACAGGGTATCCCGCAGAAGGTTGTTGTTTTTACAGAATCAAAGCGTACACAGAAGTACATTGCCGCCGAACTTCGTAAGACCGGGTTTGAGGATGATGACATTCTTCTTTTCAATGGTGATTTTGATGATGCCATGACAAAGGAGATTTACAGGACATGGCAGGTTAAGAATTTCGGCAAAGCAAACTATGGGAGGAGCGTGGAATATAAACACGCCATCGTAGATTATTTCCGCCATAATGCGAAAATCCTGATCTGCACAGATGCGGGTTCCGAAGGTTTGAACCTACAGTTTTGCAACACGGTCATCAACTACGACTTGCCTTGGAACCCTATGAAGATCGAGCAGCGCATCGGTCGTTGCCATCGTTATGGACAGAAACATGATGTTGTTGCCATCAATCTGCTGAACACGCAGAATGCCGCTGACCAGCGCGTTTACGACATCCTGTCGAAGAAGTTTGAACTTTTCGAGGGTGTCTTCGGAGCGTCGGATATTGCTCTTGGAGCATTGGAATCCGGCACCAGTTTTGAAAAAATGGTATTGCAGATTTATCAGACCTGTGATACCACTGCGGAATTCAAAAAGGCATTTGATAAATTGGATTGCAAGCTGAATGCAAAGCGGGACAAGAAAGCACGAGAACTCCGCTCACTTCTCCTTACAGAAAGCAGCGGCGCAAAGGAACAGGCTCTTGATGAGACAAAAGCCGACATCGCAAGGTATCTGCACGATGTGGAGTATTGGAGCGCATTCGATGAACCAGAAGTGGACGGCGGGCTTCATTACTGGAAGGTCGATAATTGGGGTGAACAGGCTCTCGGATCACACGGAATCCTCTTTATCGGTGCGTTTTGTGATTCATCAAAGTTGCTGTTTCCCGTTCTGCTTCTCTGCGATGAAAACGGCGAGTACATAGATTTTGACGAGTCGGATTTGATTCCATTGCTTGAGCGGATTGACGATATGGATGTGCGGTATTTTAAGCCGACCGATTCGGAGATGAAGCTATATCAGCGTGTCTATGATAACTTGACAGCCGAGATGGTAAAACGCTATCAGCAGCAGGCGGAACCAATCAAGGCGTATAACCGCAGGAAGATTGAAAATTGGGAGCGCATCCAGATGGAACAATTGATTGCGACCTACCAGGAAATGGACGCCGAAATCGGTGTCATGAAGGAACAGGAACGCGCTTCTGATAACTTCTATGAGAAGATAGACATACGGAAAAAGATAACTGAAAAATCCAAGGCGCTTGAAAAGCTGCAGGAGTCCTTTCACGAGAGAGGAACCGGCTTCAAAACCGAGGGTGAGCGGGAAATCGCAGAATTTGAAAAACAGTTTGATATTAACCCGATTCTGTTGGTTAACATCGTTCTGAAGTTTTAGGAGAGATTATTATGCAGAAGACAGGAAGATTGGAACTGACATGGGTTGGCAAGTATGATGAAAAGTCGCTTGAACCACGGATTTTACTGGAAGACGTAAGTAAATCATATGGTGACCCGTCAAGTGAGAATATGCTCATACATGGGGATAATCTTATTGCTTTGCAGGCGTTGTTACAGGATTATGCTGGGAAGATTAAGTGTATATTTATTGACCCACCTTATAATACAGGAAATGCCTTCGAGTTCTATGATGATGATGTGGAGCATAGTATCTGGCTTTCACTTATGAGAAGCCGACTGTTTCTATTAAGAGAATTGTTGGCTGATGAAGGTAGTATTTGGATTCAAATTGATGATGAGGAGCAAGCTTATTTGAAGGTTTTGTGCGACGAGATTTTCGGACGCAGAAACTTTATAAATATGATCTCTGTGAATATGAAGAATAACGCTGGCGCCTCTGGTGGCGGCGAGGATAAAAAGCTAAAGAAGAACTGCGAATTCATTTTGGTATACGCTAAGAACTATGAGGCATTGATGCCGTTTAAGAGTGCCTATGATTATACGGAAATGTATCAAGTCGTTCTTCAGTATAGAGAGCAAGGAAAGAACTGGCACTATACCTCTGTACTTGTTGATCCGGGAGAAAAAGAATATGTTGGCTCCACAACAGATGGAAATGGAGACGAAATCAAGTTATACAAACGAAACAATTCCATTGTTAAGTCCATTAAGCAAGTTATGGATGACGAGGGCATATCTGAAGAAGTAGTATACTACAAATATGGACAATTCATCTTCGAGGCAAAAGATGCTCAATCATCAATAAGAAAAAGAGTAATTGAAGCAAAGAAAAAATACAGAATAAACGATGATATTGTTTCTATTGAGTATGTTCCTAAAACCGGAAAGAATAAAGGTACTTTGTATGAGCAATTCTACAAAGGGGATAGTTGTAGGCTCTTTGCATGGCTTAAGGACATCAGCGAGGTTATTGATGGCGTCCTATACAAGAAGGATAAGCAAGGAACTTACTGGGATTTTACATCCAGCATTAATAACCTAACAAAAGAGGGTGGGGTACAGTTCCCGAGTGGAAAGAAACCCGAAGCCCTTGTCAGTCGTATTTTTTCAATGGCGACCGAAGAAAATGACTTGGTCTTGGATTCTTTTCTTGGGTCAGGAACTACTGCGGCGGTAGCCCAAAAAATGAGAAGACACTGGATATGCATTGAACTTGGGGAACACGCGTATTCACTTTGCAAGCAAAGATTAGATAGAGTAATTGATGGTGATGATAAAGGTGGTATTACAAAAGCCGAAAAATGGGAAGGCGGCGGCGGATATCACTTCTATGAATTGGCACCGAGCCTGCTTGTTAAGAATGACAAGCTGCCGATTTATCAGATCAATCCCTCCTACACTTTCGAGATGATTTGCGAGGCTATCTGTAAGATCGAGGGATTCCGTTACAAGCCGCAGGATGTCTTCCACGGTCATTCTTCGGAGAAAAGGTTTATTCACATTACCACGGAGTTTGTAAACGCAGGATATATAAAATCCCTGTCCGCTCGGCTTGCCGAAGGGCAGTCGCTCCTGATATACGGCACGAAGATTCAATCGGATATGATATTGCCCGATAACATCGAGGTAAAGAAAATACCGAAAGACCTTCTTGAGAAGTGCGATTTTGAAAGCGAGGTACAGTAAATGTCTGAGATAGTAAGCAAAATCAAATACGCAATGAGCTTGAGAACTCCGCAGGAGGCGGCTCTCTCTTACCTCGACGCCATCAGTTCGCATTGTGATTACAAGAAGGACAGCAAGGATGTCGTTGAGGCCGCTGCATCGGAATACTGCGAGAAACAGCGCAAGGTCAAAGCCGGATTTGACTTCCCGTCTTTCTGCTTTGCTATGGCAACCGGCATCGGCAAAACTCGTCTGATGGGAGCCTGCATCTACCATCTGTACAAGACGAAGGGATATAAGCACTTCTTCATTCTTGCGCCTGGAAATACAATCTATGATAAGCTGCGCAAGGAGTCCAATCCGAATCATCCGAAGTACATCTTTAAAGGGCTTGAAGCGGAAATGGGCAGACCGAGGGTGTATGACGGCGAAAATTACGATACTTATCCCGTGAAGTTTGAGCAGATGTCTCTCCGTATTGAGAAGACCTCGGAGATTCAGCTTTTCATCTTCAATATCGGAAAAATCTTCAACAGCAAGACGGACACGCAGTTTAACTTTCATAAGTTTAAGGAAATGCTCGGTGCGTCTTTCGCTGATGTGTTGGCACAGTTCGATGATCTCGTTATCTGCATGGATGAGGCGCATCGCTATTATGCTCCAGCTTCGATGAAGGCAATCAACTATCTGAAGCCTGTTCTCGGATTGGAGTTTACCGCCACGCCGAAGACCACCTCAAATGTTATCTATGCCTATGACTTGGCCCGTGGCGCGGTTGAGGGCTATTTGAAAATCCCGGTTGTAATGGGACGATCCAACATGGCCGGCTATAACCAAGATGATATCGAGGAGATGAAAATCCGCGATGGACTTACGCTCCACGAGCATCGCAAGGCTGTGCTGCGGGAGTATTGTAGCGACAACGATCTGGACTATGTGAAACCGATTGTTCTTATTGCCTGCAAGGACACAGACCATGCAAAGAAAATCCGGGCGTTGATTGACAGCGATGATTTTCAGAAAGGCAAGTATAAAGGCAAGGTTATAGAGATTCATTCCAAACAGTCCGGCGAGGAGTCGGAGGAAAACATCCGTCTTTTGCTTTCTATTGAGAGTTCTTCTAACCCTGTTGAAATCGTACTGCACGTTTATAAGCTGAAGGAAGGTTGGGATGTAAATAATCTGTTCACGATTATTCCTCTGAATGCTGCAAAAAGCGATATTCTCGCTATGCAGACAATTGGTCGTGGCTTAAGACTTCCGTTTGGAGAACAGACAGGAAACGAGGACTTGGACTCTCTTGATATCGTTGCTCACGACCACTACAGAGAACTTGTTGATGAGATTAAGAGTAGCGACATCTTCCGTTACCGCGACCTTGATAAAACAACGGTTGAACCGTCCGAGTCTGTTGGCGTTTCCGCTACCGTGGACGATGGACAGCTTTCTCTGCTGGATTTTGCAATTACTGCATCCGGCGTGAAATCCTTTGCCGAGGTCAGCAATCCGAAAACGCAGCTTGAAATCTACCAAGAATATGTTAAGAACTTTATGGCTGCAAAAAAGAAGGATAAATGTGAAGACTCAGGTCAGATGACATTATTTGATCTTTATCCTGAAATGCTTTCCGAGGATACTACTGAGCCATCTGCATTAGCGCAGGAGCAGGCGCAAACACCGATAGATTCAAAATCCGGCAAACTGCTTCTGAGTAAAGATGAGTTCGTAAAAGCTGTAACAGAGTATTCCGCAAAGGCTATCTCTGTTCCGAAAATCCTTGTCCAGACTACATCAGAGGTGAAATTTAACCGTTTTGAGGTAAAGCGCAGCATTGCTGACTTTGAGGTGGCTATGGCCAAGATTGAGCGTTTTGATGCTATCAATCAGCAGCTTCTTTCTGCCGTGGATGCGCAGATTCTCGAAGTCAATGACGCTATGAATACGCTGGCTTGTATGCTGTTGGACTCAGTAAGTGAGTTATCCTATGACGATGCTGACTTTGTTATTGATGTGGTTGAACAATATCTCAGCCAGATTCCGGGAGATGAAGAAAACAAGCGAAGAATTGTCCGCCGCTATGCATCGTTGATAGTGTCTGACATTCGGAAACAGATTTATGAACATATGGATAGAAAGACGCAGGATATCCATATTATTCAGAAAGATCTTATTCTGTTCCGCAAGTTCGTAAAAAATGTTAAGGAGGACGGAAAGGTCAAGTTTGATAAGCCATTTTCTGACAAGAGCAATATCAAGAAGTATCTTTTTACCGGCTATAAGAAGTCTTACTATCCGGCGAATGCGTTCGACAGTGATCCAGAGCGTCTGTTCTCTATTATTTTGGAGGAAGATCCAGATGTTATTCGTTGGATCAAACCGCCGCTGAATCAGCTTGGCTTATTTTGGAAAGCCGGTCAGCAGTATAATCCTGATTTTCTCGTAGAAACAACTGCCGGAAAATTTATGGTAGAGGTTAAGGCTTTGAATGAAGTGACATCGGAAGAGGTAGTTTCAAAGGCGAGAGAAGGCATAAAGTGGTGTCGTTTTGCATCAACAGCAGACCCAGATCAGAAGACGTGGGAGTACAAACTGATTTCAGATGACAACATTCATCTTGTCAATACTTGTAAATATACGCTCGGTACGGCTCATGCCGTGAAGGAGGCATAATGACTGATAGATTTAAGTATTCAGAGGTCAGGCAGAAAATCATCAATGCCATAAGAACTGACCTTATCGGTCCCAGAGAAAAGGAAGAGGTTCTTGAAGAGAACCCTCGCTATGCCTATCTCGTGGGTATGCTTGATATCCAAAGCGATGATGAAGAATATACTGTTGCCGGAGAGCAGGAAGTTGATGCTGATATGGCATTTGAGGATGGTGAGGATTTTACTGCTGGTGAAGATGATGACAACAAGCCGATTTCCACCATACATTTTCAGCTGCCCTCGTCTATCGGTATTAGTTTTTATATTCAAAGCGATACCGAGAGCATTAACTTGGATGTGACATGGGGAGACTATGTGAAGTCTTCTGAAAAATATATCGGTAAGGACGAAAAAGAGCATAGCCGTACTATTTATACACGCCGGCCGATGGAAGAAACAATTCGTATTCAGTTTAAGGATTTCACACGAACGAAGGATTACCAGCTTGTTTGTGATTCTAATGTCCATGTTCACATGTCCCGCATTCCTTTGAAAGGCAGATATTCTCTTGTAACGGCGTATGTCATTAACAATAGGAAAAATCCCGCCAACAGTGCGGAAGCCATCATGTTTCAGGTGGAAATCAAGGCATATGCGGAGAATGGTTCTGCTGTATTTCTCGCCGAGCATATTTGTAGAGAGATACTTGCTTCCGATGAGTTTTATTTTGAACAGCGTCCGATTATGGGACGAGGACGCGGCTGTGCGGCGGTGTGGGATGCCCCTGTCGATGGTAGAACTACATATGTGAAATCGGCGTTTATACCTGAGTATGAATTTCCGGGTGTCAGTGCCGCTTTGGATGGTTTTGACAGATATTTCTTCTCTACATTTACCATGTCGGTAAAATCGAAAAAGGCAGAAACTATCGGCAAACTTAATACTCTGGCAGAATCCTACGAAAAGTGGATTAATTCTACGCTTCTCGGAAACGTAAGAATGGATAACCCTGATTTTAAGGATAAGATCGGTAGTAAAGTCATTGACCGTTGCCAAGATGCTCTAAGCCGAATCCGTGAAGGTATTAGCATGATCGAGAATGATGACATATCATTTGAGGCTTTCTGCTTTATGAACCGTGTAATCTTCTTGCAGAACAGCATCAAGGGATATGCAAAGAAGCACGGAAGCGGAACAGATTGCAATTTCCAAGATTTTATTAATCCGAAGAATCCTGATAACAACTTTGGGTGGCGTCCGTTCCAGATAGCCTTTATTCTGATGAACCTAGCTGGAATCGTCAATCCGAGACATAAAGACCGTGAGGTTGTCGACCTGCTGTACTTTCCAACCGGTGGTGGTAAGACGGAAGCATACCTTGGACTCATGGCATTTGTTATTGCTAACAGGCGACTTAGAGCGTCTGATGGAGAAGAATACAATCGGGATGGCGGCGTGACCGTTATGCTCCGATACACCCTCCGCTTGCTTACCACACAGCAGAGAGACCGTATTATAAAAATGGTGCTTGCGGCAGAAATGATTAGGCGGCAGACATATCCTCAGTTTGGCAAAGAGCCTATCAGCATAGGATTCTGGGTAGGAAGCGGAGTAACGCCTAACAAGTTTGATGAGTTTATTGAAAAGGCTGATAATCCGCAAGAGGCGAGAAGCTCAAGAAACCATGTCTATAAGCAGCTCCTTACTTGTCCGTTTTGCGGAAAGACTCTCAAAGAAGAAAACTTTAATATTGATACCGACAAGAAGTCCATCGAGATTTTCTGCTCGGATCGGAATTGCCAGTTCTACAGATACAAAAATGACAGGATGCCGATACCAGTTTACCTTGTTGATGAAGAAATATATGCCAAGTGTCCGACCATTATTTTGTCGACCGTTGATAAATTTGCTCGTCTGCCGTGGGATGTAAATACAAATGCTCTGTTTGGTAGAGTGGATAGAAAATGCAGCCGCGATGGTTATGTCGCAATTGGATTGGAACACGGACACCATAAAAAAACGGCTTCTTTGCCAGCATCCACGATAGTCAACATCAGACCGTTCCTGCCACCGGAACTGATTATTCAAGACGAGTTGCATCTTATCACAGGACCTCTTGGTACGGTTTACGGTGCCTATGAAACGATTATCGAGGATATGTGTATTCATGATGGCATCAAGCCGAAGTATGTCGTTTCAACGGCAACAATCAAAAATGCGGAGGCACAGATCAGATGCCTTTATGCAAGAAAGAATACGACGCAGTTTCCGCCTAACGGTTTTGAAATTGGAGATAGTTTCTTTATTAGAGAGATTTCTGTAGATGATGACCCGTTTAGAAAATATGTGGGGATTTGCGCTCCAGGTCAGTCTGTTAAGACGGCTTTGCTTCGTGTTTATGCCATTATTTTGCAGGCTGCCTATACATACTCCCTGCAAGAGGAGTACAAGGATGTGATAGATCCGTACTATTCTTTAGTCGGCTACTTCAACAGTATCCGAGAACTTGGTGGTGCTGTCAGACTTCTGCAAGACGACATTCCAAAGAGAATTTATCGCATCAAAAATAAATACGGCTTGGATAAACAGCGGTATCTGAACCATAATGTGGAGATTACCTCCCGTATGTCGTCGTATAAGATACCGGAAAAGCTGAACCAGCTCGAAAAGACTTGCGCTTCAAAAGATTGTCTGGATACGGCTATTGCCACAAATATGATTGCCGTTGGTATGGACGTTGACCGCCTTGGACTGATGGTTGTGACAGGTCAGCCGAAACAAAACTCGGAATATATCCAGGCAACAAGCCGTATCGGACGTGCATTCCCTGGACTTGTGGTTACGCTCTACAATGCATATCGTCCTCGTGACTTGTCGCATTACGAGAATTTTACTGGCTATCATTCGCAGCTTTATCGCTTTGTCGAAGGAACGACGGCGACACCATTCTCTGCCAGAGCAAGGGATCGTGTCATGCACGCGCTGATAATATCTGCAATACGGCTGAACTTCCCGAACATGGCAAACAATCCTGATGCAGTAGCTATCGGTTCACTAACCGCTGAACAGCTTGCTTCAGTGAAGAAACTGATAATCGACCGCCTCGATATCATCAAGCCGTCAGCAAGAGCAGATGCAGAGGAAGAAATAGATTGCTTCATTGACTGGTGGAAATTGCAAGCAGCGCAGTCGAAACCACTGCGGTATTATGTTGTTAGAACTGAACGTTATAACAGGTTGATGAATCCGTATGACCAGCCGCACGATGAGAACGAAAAAGCTACACTTCGTTCAATGCGAGAGGTCGAGAGTTCGGCGAATATGTTCTATTACACGGAGGATTGACATGGCTTTTGATAATAATAAACTTGGAGAATTGCGTCCAAACCAGATCATAACGACCTTTGGTCCTGGCTCGGTAGTTGATGCGATAAAGGACTCAGTTACGATTCTTGACATATCCTATTGGAAACAAAAGGGACAAAAAATAATTGACGGTAGACTTGCATCATATTTAGGTGTCGATTGCTTCTATATGCCCCGCACAAGTTTTTCGGGCGATGTTCCGGTTGTGACATTTCCGTACTGGCACGTATGCTCTAATTTAAAATGCGGCAAACTGTTTGATGCCAGAAAATTTTTTGACTTGGATAGGTATCTTAAGTATGGCGTCACATGCCCTGAGTGCCATCGTCCTGCCTATCCGTCCCGTTTCATCACAATCTGCGAGGACGGTCATGTGTCTGACTTTCCTTGGAAGTGGTGGGTACACCGAGGCGAGTCCGATTGCAAAGGTACATTGAAGATGTACTCGACAGGCAACACCTCCACGCTTGCGGATATGTGGGTAGAATGTTCCTGTGGTGCAAAACGTAGCATGAGCGGTGCAACACAGCGGGATAATTTCGATGGAGTTGCCTGCCCGGGGCATCATCCATTTAGACCAAATGTGAAAAACCATAAATGCAGCAAGCCTATCATTCCTTCACAGCGTGGTGCATCTAATGTTTACTTTGCTGTGAGCAGGAGCGCAATCTCTATTCCACCGTGGATTAATCCGTTGTATAACCTGATTGATGAGCATCTGCGTGATATAGAACTTGCAAAGCAGCTTATGGGTGATGATGGAATAACCAAAATATACGAAATGTATTTCTTTGCATATTCAAGAGACGAATTTGATGAGGCGCTTGAGCGTCGCATGAGCAACATCAAGGAGTTCACTGAAATCAAGCAGATGGAATACAATGCTATCACTCACCACAATGACCCTGCATATGAGTCAAACAAAAAGCACTTCAAGGCTGAAGAGGACGCGTTGCCCGGATATTTACAGAAGTATTTCAGCCGCATAATCCGAGTGACTAGGCTTAGAGAGGTTCGTGTTCTTCTTGGATTTACAAGGGTCGATGCTCCTGATCCAGATGCAGATGAGCAACCGAATGTTGTGGCGTTGAGCAAGGGCAAGCAGGAACGATGGCTTCCTGCGGCAGAAGTAAATGGAGAAGGCATTTTCATAGAGTTTAACAAATATACGCTTGCGGCGTGGCTAAATTTACCGGCTGTAAAAGGCTTATCAGAAAAGTATTCTGACTCCTACAGGGAGTTTTGCGAGTCAAAAGGCTGGACAATTACAGTTGTAAGAAATGCTGTTTATGTTCTGATGCACACATTTGCTCACTTGATGATTAAGCAAATGTCTATGTCATCGGGCTATTCTTCTTCGGCTATTAGAGAAAGAACTTATTTTAGTGATAAAATGGCCGGGATTTTATTATACACAGGAAGCTCCGATAAGGAAGGATCACTCGGCGGGCTGGTTGAACTTGGCAATATCGATCAGATGACAAATCTCATGAGAGACGCTTTCCAAGAGGCTCTTGTTTGTACGAATGACCCAGAGTGTATGAGTAATTTGCCAGCTGGCAAAAATTCAAACGGAGCTGCCTGCCATTCATGCTGCATGATATCTGAAACGGCGTGCGAGAATGGAAATAGAATGCTTGATAGAGGGCTTGTAGTTCCTATTCCGGGACGCGAGGAATGCTCATACTTTAAGGAGTTAGTAGGTGAATTATGCCAAGTGGAAATTTAAACAAAGAAATATTCTTGAATACGATTAAAAGCGATGCAGCTAATGGCACGACTAATGCAAAAGTGATGTTGAAACGAAGCTGTCCAGAATTAACTGATGCACATTGTGAGGGTATCATAGGAACGGTTATCGGTGCCATGAATATATCAGAAATGGACAAGGTTTCTCTTGTGGTCACAGCACCTCCGTCTTTTTCTATCAATGCGAGAACTACAATGAATGTGGTTCAGTCCATGATAAACGGAGCGGAAAGGAATATCTTGATTACCGGATACTCGTTGACCCCATACTTTTTAGACCTAGTCGATACAATCATTCTTAAAAGCCAGCGAGGTGTGTTCGTTAAGTTCTTTGTGAATGACATTGATATGCAACCGGGATTCGATAAGATACTGCGCTATAAAGGACGGTTCCTGAAAATATATAACTATCATCAGGCAGACGATAAGATGGCCGCGCTTCATGCAAAGGTTATTTCGGTTGACCAGCATCAGACTTTAATAACATCTGCGAACCTCTCCTACCATGGGCAACAGGGCAATATAGAGCTTGGTACTCTGATAGAATCAAAGCAGATAGCAAAGCAAATCGAAGATGTTTTTACTATGCTTATTTTTTCTAAAATATTCAGAGAATCATAATGATCTTTAAAAGTGTGTGAATTATGGCTGATGCAAAGTATATAGCGATTTTTATGCTCAAGTAGATAAGCAACAGTGAAACGTGGTGTTTACTTATAATAAATTAGTATATCGCACAAAAAACAACAAAATAGTCTTTGCTCTCAAATAAGACGCTACATATCTAAACAAATACTATGGTACTAAATTCAGTCAGGTAGTTAAGACAATTATCAGCGATAATGTAAGTGAGTTCGCAGAATTCTCGTAAATAGAGAATGACATATACTTCGCGCATTCTTGTAGTTCTTGGGTAAGAGGCAGCAATGAGTACCGGAAAGTTGCTGAGAATATTTATCTATAAAGAAAAATGGATTGA
>JAIIAN010000318.1 GCA_022717655.1 Bacillota bacterium
CCAAATAAGTCTGTTTCTGTTTCTACTTTGAAAGTAGTTTCCAGAACACCGGCTCTTGCTCCACCGATACCAGCTGCATAAGCAAGTGCTTTGTCTAAAGCTTTTCCTGTATAATCCTGCTGAACAGCTACCAGACATGGAACACCTTTACCAGCCTGATATTCGCTTCTTACTGTATGACCTGGTCCTTTTGGAGCAATCATTGTAACATCAACGTTTGCAGGTGGTTTAATCTGTCCAAAGTGGATTGCAAAACCATGAGCGAACATTAACATGTTTCCTTCTTCCAGGTTTGGTTCAACGTCTTTTTTGTACATTGCAGCCTGTTTTTCATCGTTAATCAGAATCATGATAACATCAGCCTGTTTTGCTGCTTCTGCTGCTGTATAAACTTTTAATCCCTGAGCTTCTGCTTTTGCCCAAGATTTACTTCCTTCATATAAACCAACGATTACATCTACACCAGATTCTTTTAAGTTTAATGCATGTGCATGTCCCTGGCTACCATAACCGATAATTGCAACTTTTTTTCCTTCTAATAAAGATAAATTACAATCTTCCTGATAATAAATTTTTACTGCCATTTTTGTTTCCTCCTAGCATTTTGTGTTTTTTTATCTTAGGGAATAAAAAATCATTCTCTAGCTAACTTAATTAATAATCTTCCCCGTCTTCTTCAAGATAGAATACATCATCTACCCCTCTTGAAAGACCGGTGATACCTGTTCTGGCAAGTTCTAAAATTTCGTAACCTTCTAACAAATCAATAAATGCTTCCAGCTTTGATTTTGTTCCTGTCAGTTCAATAATCATGGACTCTTTGCCCACATCAATAATATTTGCACGGAAAATATCCACAATCGAAGAAACATCCGCTCTCTGATTCGGTTCTACCCGAACTTTCACAAGAATCAATTCTCGGTTAACGCTCTGACCGTCTTTCAGTACTTTTACTGTGAGAACATCTTCTAACTTTTCCACCTGTTTGGTAATCTGTTCAAGAATCAGTTCATCACCGCTGCACACAACAGTCATACGTGAGTAATTAGGGTCTGTTGTAATGCCAACGGAAAGGCTGTCGATGTTGTATCCTCTTCGACTGAACAAACCGGAAACCCGACTTAAGACACCAGCCGTATTTTCTACCAGAATTGATAAAATTCTTTTATTCATACAGCACCTTCTCCCCATTTCATTTGTTAAACAATAATTGCTTAACTTTCTTGTAATTCTATCAACTATTTATTTTTTTGTCAATGGATTTACCACGTTATAACTAATTAGTATGCAAATCATAACTCAAAGCTATATCTTGTTATCGAAAAAAAGGTGGAGAGAACATCTTTTTCTCTCCACACTCTCCTTACTCATGTCTCTTACTTGCTTTCATTCTGGCCATTGCCCTTGCAAGAGATGCTTTCGATACATAGTATTCCTGCATACTCTGTTTCTGGCGAAGCTGTTCTTCTGCACGCTCCAATGCTTCTTTTGCACGTTTCTCATCAATATCTTCCGGTTTTTCAATACTGTCCGCAAACAACGACACTCGGTTATTGATAATCTGAGCAAAACCATTTCCTACAATTGCCTCATGCCATTGTTCATCTTCTGTCTGGAAACGCATCTCTCCAGGAACAACCGTAATCATCATATCCGCGTGGTGAGCCAGAATCGAAACCTGACCATCCTGTGCAGGAATTACAATATTAATCCCTCTGCCTCGAAAGAACACTTTATCGCTGGCCACAATACTTAATCCGAATGTATTCATCTATACATCACCCCTATTGTTCTGCTTTTGCTCTTTCTAAGACATCATCAATTGTTCCGGCATTTAAGAATGCACTCTCCGGACAATCATCCACTTCACCGTCGATAATCATCTTAAATCCACGAATTGTTTCTTTTAACGGAACATATTTTCCTGGAATACCTGTAAATACTTCTGCTACATGGAATGGCTGTGACAGGAACTTCTGAATCTTTCTTGCACGCGCTACAACTTTTTTATCTTCATCGGAAAGTTCTTCCATACCAAGAATTGCAATGATATCCTGCAGTTCTTTATATTTCTGGAGATATTCCTGAACTTTTCTGGCCACTTCATAATGTTCTTCGCCAACGACATCGGCTTCCAGAATTCGGGAGTTTGACTCCAACGGATCAACAGCAGGATAAATACCCTGTTCTACAATCTTTCTGGATAATACCGTTGTCGCATCCAGATGTGCGAAAGTAGTTGCCGGAGCAGGGTCTGTTAAGTCATCGGCCGGCACATAAACTGCCTGCACACTTGTTACAGAACCATTTTTCGTAGATGCAATTCTCTCCTGTAATTCACCCATCTCAGTTGCCAGAGTCGGCTGATAACCTACTGCGGACGGCATACGTCCAAGTAAAGCAGAAACCTCAGAACCAGCCTGTGTGAAACGGAAAATATTATCAATAAATAACAATACGTTCTGATGTTCCTGGTCACGGAAATATTCCGCCATAGTCAGTCCGGTTTCTGCCACACGCATACGAGAGCCAGGTGGCTCATTCATCTGTCCAAACACCAGCGCAGTTTTTTCAAGAACTCCTGATTCTTTCATTTCACTCCAAAGGTCATTTCCTTCTCGGGAACGTTCTCCAACACCGGTAAAGATAGAATATCCACCATGCTCGGTTGCAATATTACTGAT
>JAIIAN010000056.1 GCA_022717655.1 Bacillota bacterium
ATGGTGGACTCTTAAATGTAAATAAGAAACTTTCTCAGGGACAGGATATAGGATATGTAGGAGATATAAAAGAAGTCAACCCGGCAATCTTAAATGAATTACTTGAAAAAGATTTTCTTCCGATTGTCTGCCCGGTCGGTTTTGGTGATGATTTTGCAACTTATAATATTAATGCAGATGATGCAGCCTGCGCAATTGCCCGCGCAATGAAAGCAGAAAAACTGGCGTTTCTTACGGATATCGAAGGTGTTTATAGAGATCCGAAAGATACATCCAGTTTAATTTCAGAGCTTTTTGTAAATGAAGCAAAAACATTAATCGAAAATGGAAATGTCGGCGGTGGAATGATTCCAAAATTGCAGAACTGTATTGATGCAATTGAGTCTGGTGTAAATCGTGTACATATTTTGGACGGAAGAATCCAACACTGTCTGTTACTTGAAATCTTTACCAATAAAGGAATCGGAACAGCAATCTTAAGAGAAGGTGAGGGAAAATACTACAATGAAGAAAACAAGTAGTGGATATATGGAACAAACAGAAGAGTATGTGCTTCATACTTATAACCGTTTTCCGGTTGTAATGGAAAAAGGAGAGGGTGTTCATTTATATGATGTAGACGGAAAAGAATATCTGGATTTCGCAGCAGGAATTGCAGTATTTGCTCTTGGATATAAAAATGAAAACTATAATCAGGCATTAAAAGATCAGGTAGATAAAGTCATTCATACTTCTAACCTGTATTATCATGCACCGCTTGCAGAGGCTGCCAAAAAAGTAGTAGAAGCAACTGGGATGAGCAAAGTATTCTTTACAAACAGTGGAACAGAAGCCATTGAAGGAGCAATCAAAGTGGCAAGAAAATATGCATGGTTAAAAGATGGTTCAAATGACCATGAAATTATTGCGATGCAGCACTCTTTCCATGGAAGAAGTTTAGGAGCACTGGCAGTAACAGGAAATGCACATTACCAGGAACCGTTTAAACCATTAATTGGTGGAATTAAATTTGCACAGTACAATGACCTTGAAAGCGTAAAAGCACAGATTACAGAAAAAACTTGTGCAATTATTTTAGAAACGGTACAGGGAGAAGGCGGAATTTATCCAGCCAAGGAGGAATTTTTAAAAGGAATCCGTGCACTGTGTGATGAAAAAGACATTTTGCTTATCTTAGATGAAATTCAGTGTGGCATGGGTCGTACCGGAAGCATGTTTGCTTATCAGCAGTATGGTGTGATGCCGGATGTTGTAACCGTAGCAAAAGCACTGGGATGCGGTATTCCGGTTGGAGCATTTGTCTTAAATGAAAAGACAGCAAAACATTCTTTAGTTGCTGGAGACCATGGAACAACCTATGGAGGCAATCCACTGGCTTGTGCAGCAGTGAGCACAGTGTTTGATTTGTTTGAAAAAGATAAAATTGTAGAACACGTCAAAGAAGTTACTCCATATCTGGAGAAAAAGCTGGATGAACTGGTTGAAAAATATGACTGCTTCACTGCAAGACGAGGCAAAGGTTTTATGCAGGGACTGGTTGTAGCGGGAAGACCGGTTTCAGAAATTACTTCCAAGGCACTTGAAAACGGACTGCTTGTGATTTCAGCAGGAAGTGATGTACTGCGTCTTGTTCCTCCACTTGTCATTACTGAAAAAGATATTGATGAGATGATAGAAAAATTAGAGAAGAGCCTGTAAGATACAAAAGTCAAAGAAATATAAGATAAAAAATAGAATAAAGAATAAAAAAATCCTTCTGCGGAGATTCTAAAAAGAAAAATGATACTTAAGAAAATCATACTTAGAACAACGTGGAGGGATTTTTTATGTGGGGAATTTTAACTGCACTGCTTTCCGGAGCATTGATGAGTATACAGGGAGTATTTAATACAGATTTAACCAAACAGACGAGTCTGTGGGTGGCAACAGGCTGGGTACAGATTACGGCTTTTATTATCTGTGTGGGAGCATGGCTTTTTACCGGAAGAGAACCGATTGGAAAATTAATGACGGCAGAGCCGAAATACATTCTGGCAGGAGGCGTAATTGGAGCATTTATTACAATTACAGTTATTCAGAGCATGGCGGGGCTTGGACCGGCAAAGGCAGCAATGTTAATCGTGATTTCACAGCTTGTAGTCGCTTACTTAATTGAATTATTCGGTTTGTTTGGAATGGAAAAAGTAGAATTTGAATGGAGAAAAGTAATTGGGATGGCAGTTGCAATTGGCGGAATTATTTTATTTAAGTGGGAAGCCTCATAAAATGCAGAAGCAGGGCGTTTTTGTCGAACGTATTTTCTTGCCTTTTTAAAATAGAGCGGATATAATAGAATCGTGAAAATTGAGGGGTGTATGGGAAAAGAAAGCAAAATGGAAGGGGTCAGGATATGAGTGAAACCGGCTATTTGGTTTCTCAGGCATCAAAACTTCTTGAAGTGCAGTCTCATGTGCTTCGGTACTGGGAAGAAGAACTGCTGCTTCCGATAGGAAGAAATGAACTGGGACACCGGTACTACACCCGATATGATATACAGGTTATTTTGTGTATAAAAGAACTGAAGAAAAAAGGATTTCCATTAAAAGAGATAAAAAAAGTAATTCCTCTATTTTATGAGGTTGTAAAACAGGAAGAAAAACAGTTAGAAAGAAAAAATTCGGAAAGAAAAGATTCAGCAATAAAAAATTCAGAGAGAAATTTGGAAAAAAATTCAGAAAAAGAAAAAACAGAGAAACAACCAGGTACGACCGTAAACTCCGGAAATCGTTCTGCCTATTCCGGAAAGCGCAAGAAAGCGCAGAAAGCAGCAAGAGCGCGGGAACAGAAAAAGAAAAAAGAACAAAACAGACAGAATAACAGACTAGAGGGACAGGAGCGGGGAGTTCCCGAAGAGTTTATGGAAATTTTAGACCGGATTGTGAAAGAGCGGATGAAAGAACAAACGTATCGGAATCAGGAAGAAGAACAAAAATGCAGGAAACTGGATGAAAAAATAAGAACCTGCCAGAAAGCAAGAAAAGAAGTTGCGGCGGCAGTGGAAAAAGAAAAACAGGAAAAACATCGTTTTTTCCGCAAAAAAAAGAGTGATGCATAAAGCACCACTCTTCGTTTTTTTGAATTGTTTTTAATGAATTAGCCTTCTACGATAGCTTCTGCAGGACAGACACCAGCGCAAGTTCCGCAATCTACACATTCATCAGCGTTGATTTCGTATTTTCCATCTCCTTCAGAGATAGCGCTTACTGGACATTCTCCTTCACAAGTTCCACAGCTTAAACATTCATCTGTAATTACGTATGCCATAATAATTATCCTCCTTATATTCTCTGAACTTCGTAGCTCAGCTTATATGCCTATTCTAATATATTTAAATCAAGAATACAAGTCTTTATTTACAAACAATTTGTGAAAAAAATTATCAGATTATAAATTCAGATAAAAATAGTTGAATATCGGGAAAAAAACGGTTATAATAGGGACGTACGAAAATTAAGGAGGAAATGAAGAATGACAATTTCTAAAGATATGACAATTGGCGAATTAATCCGCACAGATGAAAATATTGTTCCGATTCTTATGAGAGCAGGTATGCACTGCATCGGATGCCCATCCGCTCAGGGAGAAAGCTTAGAAGAAGCTGCTATGGTTCATGGAATTGACGCAGATGTTTTAACTGCACAGATTAATGATTTCTTAGCAAACAAATAAAAGTTAAGCCGAACAATTGTGAGACTTGGTAAATAAAATGCCATCGGGAAAATTATCCTGATGGCATTTTTAAGTCTGTTTTATAAATCAGCAAGTTGTTCTAACGCATGACCGGAAAGAATACAGTCAGCATGTTCAATCAGATGTGCTTCTCCGGCTAAAGAGAATGGTTTTCCACTTCCATATTCGGAGAGCATGTTGCAGACTTTATTAAAATCAGACGGAGAACTTCCGGACTGATGGAGAACTAAATTGTACTCCTCTGTAAAGTCATCTTTGTATAAAGAATTTTTTCCAGTGAAAAAATGATTCAGTGCTTTGGAAGCGAGAATTACATCGTCAAGCGTACGGAAGGTAAAACTTCGGATTAAATCGAGTTTGACTTCAAAATCCTCTTCCGAAGTTTCTGATTTGGCAGAGGATTTTGAAGCTGTATTACTTTCAGAAGAAACAGACTCCGGTTTTGAGGCTTTCTTCTTTGCGGCAGCTTTGCTTCGTGCATCGTAAACTTTCTGGAAAAGGTCTAAAATATCATCTGCTCCTTCAATGGATGGCGGAGCAGATGGGGTATCTGTTCCAGAAGAAGAAAACGGTGTAAATTTTGAAAAACGAGTATCTAACTCATCAGGGTCTTCTACTTTCGTGATGATTAAGACGATGCTGTCCATTGAAATCGGAATGGCCTCAATCATAAGAGGAATATTATCCGCTTCAAAGCCGAATTCGATGTTTGCCTGCTGCATCATATCACGAAACAGACTTTTGGCTTTTTCTGTACCATAAGCAAGTTCACTTAAACGAATCTGGCGGTCCTCTAAATCCGCTTTCGTCAAAGTGCATCGAATCTGATTTTCATTAATTTTTTCTATTTTCATAATATCACATCCTGTCTCAAACTATTCTACAATCAAAAGAATATACTTTTTCATTTATATTATATACTATCAAAACAAAGAATGTAAAGCAGTTCCTTATTTTTTCACAAATCTTCCAGATTTGTAAAAAAATGCTTGTGGGAAAAGGGGGAGCATGGTATAGTAATACTACAGATAAAAAGGCTTGGCAGGTTTTATAAAGAGAGGAGGATTAAAAAATTTCAAATCATTTATTTCAATGTAAAAGTTAAATATTACATTGTCAAGTCAAAAATAATCTGAGACAATTTTCTAATCTTATAACCATCTGGTTAAATCGGGACATTCCTTCAGAATGTCTTTAGAAATTTCCAATTTGAAAGAACAAAATATAAAAAAACAAAAAACTTTAAAGCTTTTTTGTCTGTAAGGAGATTTGCGCCTGTGCCCAATATCAGAATGTTACATATTTGCCTTTTTGCCTCTGTTATTATCATATATCACAAATATGGAAAGGCAGAAAAAGTGTATGAGCAAAGAGAAAGAATCATCCCTGCTTGGGTGTGAATTGGAAACTTACCGTGTAGAAGGAATCCCTTTGTGGTTGAATGGAAAACCAAGTACGCCACAAGAAATCGTACATGCCTGTATGATTGAAGAAGAGGGCACTTATATGCGGGATTATGTGCAGAATGAAAGGGGGAAAGTGGAACGGCTTGAATTTGATTTAATAAAATTGAAAGAAGAAACATAAAAACAAGATGCTTTAGGTCCCCGCTTAGGCATAAAAGAAAGGCTGATGCTTTCATGAATAGAAATTCAGAAGGCATTGGTCTTTTTGATTTTCTATGAATCTTAAAAAAACATAAATTGTCGAAGAAAGATAATGACGGAATCAAAAAATATGTTATAATGGATAAGAATTTGAACATAAGGAGCACAAAATGAGTGGAAAAAAAAGAAAAGAAATCGTTCCTGTCATTGTTGTGATTCTATTGATTGTGCTGGTTGGATGTGCGGGTGTTTTAACCGCAGTCATTAAAAGAATGACTCCGTCAAATGAGAGGATGGACATTCGTACTTATTATGGGCTGACTTCGGATGATGATGTCGCTCTGGTGTTACAAAACACAGTCAGTGATAGAAAAGCAAAGATGATAGACGGACATATTTATCTGGATTATGATACAGTATCTGATGTGTTAGGCGGACGTTTTTACTGGGATGAAGCCAATCAGAAGATGCTTTATTCAACTCCGTCGGAAGTGATTTCAATTTCACCGGACAGTAATATATATACTGCCGGAGGGAAAGAAAAAACAGAAGAATATCCGATTATCTGTGAAAAAGACAGTACCGTATATCTGGCACTGGAATTTATTGAACAGTATATGCAGATTATGGTGACAAAAAGTGAAAATCCAGATAAAGTCATTGTTTTATATAAGTTTGGAACACAAAAAACAGTAACTGCGACGGAAGATACCGTAATTCGTTACCGTGGTGGAATTAAGAGTGAAATTCTTACTGATGTCAAGAAAAAACAAAAACTGGTGCTGTTAGAAACTTTGGATGAATGGTCAAGAGTTGCAACGGAAGATGGATTTGATGGCTATATCAAAAATGACAGTATTTCGGATGCAAAGGAAGAGACAACGGAATATCAAGGCGAGTTCAAGGAAACTTATACCAGCCTGACCAGAGATTATAAAATTAATCTTGCCTGGCATCAGGTCACTTCTGAGGATGCAAATAAGGCATTATCAGAAGTACTTTCCGGAACGAAAGGCATTAATGTAATTTCGCCGACCTGGTTTTCTGTAACCGGAACAGATGGAGCAATTTCCTCGCTTGCAAGTGCAGATTATGTCAAGACTGCACATGAAGCCGGAATGGAAGTCTGGGGACTGGTGGATAATTTTAATTCAAGTGTCAGTACACTTGCAACGCTTTCTAATACCGCTTCCAGAAACCATCTGGTAGAGATGCTACTTTCAGAAGCAAAACGGGTTGGACTTGATGGAATTAATGTGGATTTTGAATCTATGACCGAAGAGGAAGCCCCTCATTTTATTCAGTTTATCCGTGAACTTTCCATCGGATGCAGGAAGAATCAGCTTGTATTATCGGTGGATAATCCGGTTCCGGAATTTACGACTTACTATAATCGAAAAGAGCAGGGAATTGTAGCAGATTATGTAATTATTATGGGATACGATGAGAACACGGAAGGCGCAGAAAAAGCAGGTTCTGTTGCGTCCCTTCCATTTGTGGAAAAGGGAATTACGCAGACGTTAAAAGAAGTTCCTGCAAATAAAGTAATTAATGGAATGCCATTTTACACCAGAATGTGGTATACTGATACTACTGGCAGTGTGACAAGTGAAATTCTTGGAATGAGTCAGGCTGGACAGTCTGTGGAAAATATGGGAATGACCTCTGCCTGGGATGAAAAAACTTCACAAAATTATGCGGAACTGGAAACAGGAAGCGGAAAATACCAGATTTGGCTGGAAGATGAACAGTCTCTGGAAGAAAAGTTGAAGTTATTCCAGAAATATAAACTGGCAGGAGTAGCGGAATGGAAATTGGGACTGGAGCGTAACAGCGTGTGGGATTTGATTGAGCAGTATCTTCAGTAGAAAATCCGTAAAACGTAACGAAAATTATTTTGCAAAAATAGAAAGGAAAACAGTGATATGGCAGAAGAAATGTTTAAAACAACCTTAATGGGTGGATTTGATAAGGATGACGTACAGGAAAAAGTACAGAAGATGAAAGATGAAACCGCTCAGCAGCAGCTTGCTCTTAAAAAAGAGATTGAAGAAAAAGAACAAAGAATTGCGGAACTGCAGAAAAGACTGGAATTAAAAGAAGCCAATCAGGAACGTCTGGAAAGAGACATTCAGGAAAAATACCAGAAATATGTAGATAATTATGAAACCATCGGAAGAGTTGCATTAGAAGCCCAGTTAAGAGCAGATAAAATGATTGAAGAAACACAGGAAAAATGTGACAAGATGGTTGCTGATGCAGAAGCAGAAGCAAAGAAAAAAATTGCCGATGCAGAAGTGGAAATCGATGGCAAACTCTTAGATGGAAAGAAAAAATATCTGGCATTACAAGAAGAGATGAGCCAGATTGTAGATTTAATTAACAGTGCACAGAAACATTTCGTAGATTCTTATAACGAAGTACATGAAATCATTGACGCAATGCCGACTTCTTTTGCTGAAATGGAAGGCGTAGAAAGTGAACTTCTGCCAAAAACAGAGGAAGAAGTGGAAACTGAAATGGAAACAGAAACTGAAGTAGAAGTGGAAGCAGAAACCGAAGAATCCGAAACAGAGGATGCACAGGACATTGAACCGTTAGATGAAGAAGATGAGGACTTAGATGCACTCGATGATTTGGAGTTAACTCCGCTTGAGGAAGAAGAGGAAGAGGAGGAAGAGATCAGAGAAGCGTCGGATGAAGATGAAAAAATTGCCCTTCAGATTTCTAAACTCTTAAATCAGGAAGACCAGTACATGATGGAGAACGAAGAAGAATAAGCACTTATCATCTTTGAATTCTTTTGATTGAGATAATAAAAATCCTTTAAAGCATATACTTAACAGAGTATACTTTAAAGGATTTTTTTATTTATGAAAAAACGGATTGCACAGACTGGCATGGCACTGCTTCTTTTGATTTCTGTCTTTTTACTTTCTAGAGAGGGGGCACAGCTGGTAAATGGACCACTCAAAGAAAAAAGCAAGGGAGTCATTGTTGTGGACAGCGGGCATGGAGGAATGGACCCGGGAATGATTGGACAAAACGAACTAAAAGAAAAAGAGATTAATCTTGCAATTGCAAAAAAACTGGAACGTCTGTTAAAAGCGGACGGCTATGAAGTGATTATGACGAGAAAAAAAGATGAAGGACTTTATGAGGACAACAGTCCGAATAAAAAAGTACAGGATATGCAGAAAAGATGTGAAATCATTAAAGCAAATCAGCCACTTTTAACGGTCAGTATTCATCAAAACAGCTATCCGGATGAACAGGTGTGTGGTCCACAGGTCTTTTATTTTGAGAGTTCCCTGGAGGGACAGAAACTGGCAAAAAGTATTCAGGATTCCTTAAATACAGAATTAGAGATTCAGCGTCCAAGAGTGGAAAAGTCCAATCGTACTTATTACCTGTTAAAAAGAAGCGAGGGAGTTTTAAATATTGTTGAGTGTGGGTTTTTGAGCAATAAAAAAGAAGCAGAGTTATTGACGCAGGATGCGTATCAGGAGAAAGTGGCGAAGGCAGTTGAAAAAGGAATTTTAAAATATCTGGAAGATTAACTGCTTTTATGATATGATAAAGATGTATGTGAAGATAGAAAGAGAGTGTAATTGTGATTACAAAAATAGTAAAAGTAGACAAAGAACATCCGGATGAATTGGCACTAAAAGAAGCTGGAGAAATCTTGAAAAACGGTGGACTTGTGGCATTTCCGACAGAGACGGTGTATGGTCTTGGCGGAGATGGTTTAAATGCCCGTTCTTCGGAAAAGATATATCAGGCAAAAGGCCGTCCGTCAGACAATCCGCTGATTATTCATATTGCTGAACTAAAAGATTTGGATAAGATTGCAGAGAGTGTTCCAGAGAGCGCAAAGAAACTGGCAGAGAAATACTGGCCAGGACCGCTTACCATGATTTTTAAGAAAAAAGACATTGTTCCGCTTGAGACAACAGGAGGGCTTGAAAGTGTGGCTGTGCGTATGCCGTCTCATAAGGTGGCAAGAGAGTTAATCCGCTATGGTGGAAGATATGTGGCTGCACCGAGCGCAAATACTTCCGGTCGTCCGAGTCCGACACTTGCAGAGCATGTAATAGAGGACTTAAATGGCAAAGTAGATATGATTTTAGATGGCGGTGAAGTTGGAATTGGTCTAGAGTCAACGATTGTGGATTTTACAGAAGAGATTCCGGTTATCTTAAGACCAGGATATATCAACCAAAAGATGATTGCAGAGGTAATCGGAGAAGTACGAATGGATAAAGGTCTTTTGATTACAGATGCTTCTGTAAGACCAAAAGCACCAGGAATGAAGTACCGTCATTATGCACCAAAAGCCGAGCTGACTATCATCGAAGGAGAAACAGAGGCAGTCGTATCGGCGATTAATGAGAAATGCCGTCAGGCAGAAGCAGAAGGACTTCGTGTTGGCGTTATCGGAACAGATGAAACAAAAAGCTTATATCATGCATCTGTTGTAAAAAGCATTGGAAGCAGACAGGATGAAGAAAGCATCGGTCTGCATTTATTTGGAATTTTAAGAGAATTTGACAGTGAAAACGTCAATTTGATTTTTTCGGAGTCATTTGATACACCGAATATGGGTCAGGCAATCATGAACCGTCTGTTAAAAGCAGCGGGACATCATGTAATAAAAGTATAAAAAACAGGAGGAAAACTTATGATAGCATTAGGGTGTGACCATGGGGGATTTGAATTAAAACAGGAGATTATTGCTTACTTAAAAGCACGTAAAATCGAATACAAAGATTTTGGATGTTACGATAATAAATCGGTCGATTATCCGGTTTATGCAAAATTAGTAGGAAAAGCAATTCAGTCTGGAGAATGTGAAAAGGGAATCTTAATCTGTGGAACCGGAATTGGAATTTCGATTGCAGCAAACAAAATGAAAGGAATCCGTGCAGCAGTTTGTACAAACTGTTTCTGTGCTGAGGCAACCAGACTTCACAATGATTCTAACGTACTTGCACTTGGCGGAAGAGTGGTTGGACCTGGTCTTGCAATCAAAATCGTAGATACATTCTTAAATACAGAATTTTCAGGCGAAGAAAGACATCAGAGAAGAATCAATCAGATTGAAGATTAAAATTCAGGAAGATTAAAAGATTAAATTTAAAGAGATTAGATTTAAAGAGATTAGATTTAAAGAGACGAAATTAAAAAACCTAGCTAGATTGAAAAAACCAGATTTAGGAAAATGAAAACAGCAAGCTTAAAAATTTTACAAAGAAAACAGGAGAGAAAGAAATGGCAAAAATTAAAATTATGGACCATCCGTTAATTCAACATAAGATTGGTATCATCAGAAGAAAAGAGACAAGCTCAAAAGAGTTTCGTGAACTGGTTGGTGAAATTGCAATGTTTATGGCTTATGAGGCAACCAGAGACTTAAAATTAACAGACATTGAAATCGAAACTCCGATTCAGAAAACAGTGGTAAAAGAGCTGGCAGGAAAAAAACTTGCGGTTGTTCCGATTTTAAGAGCCGGTCTTGGAATGGTAGAAGGGATGCTTGCTATGATTCCAGCTGCAAAAGTAGGACACATTGGTCTGTATCGTGACCCAGAAACTTTAAAACCGGTGGAATATTACTGTAAACTTCCGGCAGACTGTGAAGAAAGGGAAGTGTTTGTAACAGACCCGATGCTTGCAACCGGTGGTTCTGCGATTGCTGCGATTACAATGTTAAAAGAAAAAGGAGTAAACAACATCCGTTTCCTGTGCCTGCTTGCTGCACCGGAAGGATTAAAGGCATTAAGCGAAGCACATCCGGATGTTGACATTTATGTAGGTGCATTAGATGAACGCCTCAATGAACATGGTTATATTGTACCAGGACTTGGTGATGCAGGAGACCGTATTTTCGGTACGAAATAAAAAAACGTATTCTCGAAATTTCGGGTACGAAAATAATTACAGAGAAGATTCTGAGAGTAAATAAAGGCAGAGGAAAGTAATGACGGGGAAGAGAAAAGATTATATATCCTGGGATGAGTATTTTATGGGAGTTGCAAAGCTTTCCGGCATGCGCTCCAAAGACCCGAATTCTCAGGTGGGAGCATGTATTGTAAGCGCAGATAATAAAATATTATCTATGGGATATAATGGATTTCCAAGTGGATGTTCGGATGATGAATTTCCATGGGAAAGAGAAGGTGAGCCTTACAATACCAAATATCTGTATGTAACGCACAGTGAACTCAATGCGATTTTGAATTACAGAGGCGGTTCTTTGGAAGGCGCAAAATTGTATGTTTCCCTGTTTCCTTGTAATGAATGTGCAAAGGCAATCATTCAGGCGGGAATCAAGACAATTGTTTATGACAGCGACAAATACAGCGATACACCGGCAGTAAAGGCATCGAAACGAATGTTAGATGCAGCCGGAGTCCGTTATTATCAATATACACATACAGGCAGAAACATCAGCTTTGATGTCTAACATTTGATGTCTGACAGAAAATCAGCAAGAATTTTCCCAGCTCTATAGCCTTATAGTTGGGGAAAAAAACTGCATTTTCTATGAAAGAGAGAATTTTGAAATAACGGCTAAAAGGAGAAGAATAAAGAATGAAAATAAGTGTTCCGAAAGAAGTCAAAGAAATTATTTCCGTCTTGCAGGAACATGGGCATGATGCTTATGCTGTGGGAGGCTGTGTCAGGGACAGTCTCCTTGGCAGAGCTCCGGCAGACTGGGACATTACAACATCAGCAAAACCGATGGAAGTAAAAGCACTTTTTCGCCGTACCATTGATACCGGAATCCAGCATGGAACAGTAACGGTAATGTTTGGCAAAGAAGGATTTGAAGTGACAACCTACCGTATCGATGGAGAGTATGAGGATGGGCGTCATCCAAAAGAAGTAACCTTTACCGGAGAAATCCGAGAAGATTTACGGCGAAGAGATTTTACCATTAATGCGATGGCATATAACGACAAAGAGGGACTGCTTGATTTATTTGGAGGGATTGATGACCTTAAAGCGAAAGTTATTCGATGTGTGGGAAATCCGGAAGAACGTTTTACAGAGGATGCCCTTCGAATTATGCGTGCCGTGCGTTTTGCCGGTCAGCTTGGTTTTTCGATTGAAGAAAAAACAAAACAGGCAGCATCGAAACTTGCCGGTAATCTTGAGAAAATCAGTGCAGAACGAATCGAGACAGAAATCCGAAAACTTTTGTTATCGAATCATCCGGAACTTTTAAGAACAGCTTATGAACTTGGAATCACAAAAATTGTGCTTCCGGAATTTGATGCGATGATGCAGACCGAACAAAATACTCCGCATCACTTTACAAATGTAGGAGAACATACGTTAAAAGCATTAGAAATCATTCCGGCAGATAAGATTTTACGTTATACGATGCTGCTCCATGATATGGGAAAGCCGAAAATGAAAACCACCGATGAAAATGGAAGAGACCATTTTAAAGGACATGGAGAAGAGAGCGAGAGAATCGCAAATGAAGTCATGCATCGGTTAAAAATGGATAATGATACGATAAAAAAAGTAACCAGATTAGTAAAATGGCATGATGTGAGAACTGAGCCGACACCAAAAGCGGTAAGAAGGGCAATGAATAAACTCGGAGAGGAATTGTATCCTCTGCTTTTACAGGTGCAGTATGCAGATACAATGGCTCAGAGTACGTATCAAAGAGAGAAAAAACTGGAACGGATTGATAAAGTAAAAGCAATCTATGAACAGATTATTGAAGAGAAGCAGTGTTTCTCTATCCGCAATCTTGCAGTGAATGGAAAAGATTTGATTGCAATTGGAGTAACGCAGGGAAAACAGATAGGAGAAATCTTAAACGAACTTTTAGAAGACGTTTTAGAAGAACCGTCTCATAATACAAAAGAATATTTACTGGAACTGGCGAAAAATAAAATCGGACAGGAAGCATGAGACCATGTTTTCTGTCCGATTTTTGTTTCTCTTTTTTTAAAAGGGACTCTCGGAATCTTTCTGTGCTTGATTTTATACTAGTCCTTAAAAAAACTGCATACAATAAAAAGACAGATAAATCTATTATTGAGCCCTTTTTGGCTTTTACAAAGAGTGTTTGATAGCAGGTGTGTAAAAATAAGGGGGAGGAAAAGGGAGTGTATGACAGGGGGCTTAGTGTCTTAGAACAGTATGGATTAGAGGCATCTATTACAAGCAGAGGACGTGGTGCTTTAATCTGCAGGACAGAGCAGGGACTTGTTTTAATCAGGGAGTATTATGGTTCAGTTAAAAAATTAGAATATCAGGCGAAACTGCTTGAAAAAATTGCAGGTCAAAAAGAAATCCATGTAGATACACTGAAAAAAAATAAAGAAGAAACTTATATTACGGTTGATAAAGAAAATATTCCATATCTGGTAAAGGACTGGTATGAGGGAAAGGAATGTGATACACAGTCCCGTAAAGATATCAGGCGCAGTGTCAAGGCGCTTGCCGGCTTACATAAAACAATGCAGATGCCAGTCTGGGAACATTATGTGAGGGAATCACTGTCTAGTGAATATGAACGGCACAATCGCGAATTAAGAAAGATTCGGAAATTTATGGTTCAAAAACGTCAGAAAAATGAATTTGAACGCTGTTATCTGGAACATGCAGATAGTTATCTTCGCTGTGCAGAGGAAGCTTACAGGCGAATCAGGCAGTCCTCTTATGATAAATTACGGGCAGTAAGTCTGGAAACTGGATGTGTCTGCCACGGCGCATTTAATCAGCATAATATTTTAATGCAGGAATCACAAACGGCAGTTGTCAATTTTGATAACTGGAATTATGATGTCCAGATGGCGGATTTATATCAGTTTATGAGAAAAATTTTGGAAAAACACGGTTGGGAGAAAGAACTGGGAAAAGAGATGATTCAAAGCTATTGTGAAATTCGCCCGCTGACAGGCGAAGAGAGAGAAAATCTTGCGATTCGGTTTGCCTATCCGGAGAAATTCTGGAAACTTGCAAATTATTATTATACGCATAATAAAGTCTGGATTCCGAAAAAAAATCTGGAAAAACTTAGAAAGCTGATTTCCCAGTATGAAAAGTGGCTTGAATTTGTAGAAAGTGTTAACGGATTGGAAAAATAAGAAAAAAGATGTCTCAGGCCTTTTGAATCCGCTTGACAAACTATAGGAAACAAGGTATAAATAACAGTATGTTGAGGTTGTATTTTGCAGCCACAGTCAGAATCAACATTGCAAATAAGATTATTTATTTTAGGAGGAAATATTCATGAACAGAACAGAATTAGTTGCAGCTATGGCAGCAGAAACTCAGTTATCCAAAAAAGATGCAGAAGCAGCTTTAAAAGCATTTATCGATGTAGTATCTGCTGAATTAAAGAAAGGTGAAAAAGTTCAGTTAGTTGGTTTTGGTACTTTCGAAGTAGCTGAAAGAGCAGCAAGAGAAGGAAGAAATCCTCAGACTGGTGAAACTATGACAATCGCAGCTTCTAAAAACCCGAAATTTAAAGCTGGTAAAGCATTAAAAGATATGGTAAACGCATAAAAAATGAGACTGGACAAATATTTAAAAGTCTCCCGTCTGATTAAGCGCAGAACCGTTGCAAATGAGGCCTGTGATGCAGGACGTGTCTTAATTAATGACAAACCGGCAAAAGCATCTGCACAGGTAAAGGCAGGAGATATTCTGGAAATCCAGTTCGGAAGCAAGAATGTTTGCGTGGAAGTGCTGGATGTGCAGGAAACGGTCAAAAAAGAAGCAGCAAGTGAGCTGTTCCGTTACCTTTAAAATTTGTGTATATTAGAGAAAAATCCCCCATATAATCTTTTTAAGAGAGTTGGGGGATTTTTTATTTTGGAAGAAAAAGCAGTAGAAAGAAGAGCACATAAACTGGAACTTCGTGCAAGAAATAAGGGAAGCATAACCGGAGTCAGTGATGTGCTCTGTTTTGATGAAGAAGAAATTCGTCTGGTGACTGAGCTGGGCATTTTAAGTGTAAAGGGAAAAGAACTGCACGTGACACGGCTGGATTTGGAAAAACAGGAGGTAGACCTTGCAGGAAAAGTAGACAGCCTCATCTACAGTCAGCAAAGAGGAGAAAGTGTACAGGGAAAAGAGGGAATGATAAAGAGGTTTTTTAAATAAAAATGAGTGAATATATGGAACAGGAGCTCTTGTTTTTTCTAAAACTTTTCCTTGCAGGCATTTTTCTTGGGATACTTTATGACTGCCTTAGAATCTGGCGCAGTGCAATACCAAACAGTCGTTTCTGGATCGATTTACAGGACCTGATTTACTGGAGTGGAGCAGGTCTTTTTATTTTTTATGTGATTTATGTAGAAAATGATGGTCAGATACGAATCTATGCACTGGCAGGAATGTTGGCTGGCGCACTTTGCTATCATGTAACCGTAAGTGGATGGATTGTAAAAGTGTCTGCATTTTTATTGTCGAAAATCGTAACTTTCGTTGGAATCTTGCTGGCTCCTCTACACAGAGGAAGAAAAAGGTTGAAATTATGGATTAAAAGAGTTAAACTTTTTTTGTATGAACAAAAGTCGATACAAAAAGTCAGGAAGAATCAGAATGAGAAAGAAAGAAAATCAAAAATTCAGTCGAAAACGAAGAGAAAAATTAAAAAAAGATGAAAAAGCTTATTTATATATCACT
>JAIIAN010000319.1 GCA_022717655.1 Bacillota bacterium
GAAGCGGTTTTCCCTTTAATTTTTCTAAGAAACTTTGTTTTTGAACGACAATTTCTTCTTTTTTATAATCCGCCCCCACGATTTCAAATCCAGCATTTTCTAATTTCAATCTGCCACCTCCCTGCTTTTCATTCTTGGGTCAATCATTTCATTCACAAATCGTGCAGCCATACTGCTTACAATCACCAAAACTCCGGTCATCAAAACCAACAGCATCAGCAGATTGTAATCATGATATTTTGCACTCTCAACCGATAAAGCACCAAGCCCCGGATAATGAAAGACTGCTTCTGCAACATAAGTCCCACTTAACACATGTGGAATGGAAACTGCCATAAGATTAATAATGATAAGCGGAAGTATCAGATGTGTGATTCGATTGCCGATATCCGATGATTTTCCAATATCATACGCTCCACTGCTTGGCAGAATTTTCAAATTTACACTGAAAATCAACACCAGCACCACGCCAAGCCAAAATGAAAAAAAGCAGGCTCCGAAGAACCTGCTTTTCTTTTCGCTGAAATAACTTTTCTTTTTATTTAACCAAAATAAATTAGTCTAATTTTTTTCCTGTCAGCATTTCATATCCCTGAAGATATTTTTCAATTGTCTTATCCACGATTTCCTGTGGAAGTGTCCAGTCATTATCTGGATTTGCTTTTAACCAGTCACGTGCAAACTGTTTGTCGAAAGATGGCTGTCCATGTCCTGGTTCATAGCCTTCTGCCGGCCAGAAACGTGAACTGTCTGGTGTCAGCATTTCATCTCCGATTACAATGTTTCCATTTTCATCGAGTCCGAATTCAAATTTTGTATCTGCAATAATAATACCTTTGCTCAGTGCGTATTCCGCACATTTTTTGTACAGTGCAATTGTATAATCACGAAGTTTCTGGGCATATTCTTCTCCTTTTCCAGGGAAGTATTTTTCCAGATGAGCAATACTCTGTTCATAAGAAATATTTTCGTCGTGGTCTCCAATCTCAGCTTTTGTAGATGGTGTATAGATTGGTTCCGGTAATTTATCGGATTCTTTTAAGCCTTCCGGAAGTTCAATTCCGCATACTTTACCTGTTTCCTGATAGCTTGCCCAACCACTTCCTGTAATGTAACCACGTACAATACATTCAATAGGAAGCATTTCCAGTTTACGGCACATCATACTATTTCCGTCGAATTTGTCCTGCTGGAAAAATTCCGGCATATCTTTTACATCTACAGAAATCATATGATTTGGAAGAATGTCCTCTGTTAAGTCAAACCAGAATTTGGACATCTGTGTCAGAACTGTTCCTTTTTTTGTGACTTCATTTTTCAGAATCACATCAAAGCAGCTGATTCGGTCTGTTGCAACCATAATCAGACTATCACCGTTGTCATAAATCTCGCGTACCTTACCTTCTTTGATTGGTTTCAATTCCTGCATTTTTTCGCACCTCAATATTATATTCTTTATTTCGTTGCATCCCGCTGTTACTGCGGTTGCAATAACAGTACCACCATTTGTAGTTTTTTGTCAAGTTTTAGAGGCTTTCTTTTACCAAAACATGGATTTCAGAATGTAAATCACATTTTCTCTATTATCCAGTCTTTTGTGTTCACCAAATTTACACAATTTCTCCTTATTTTCATCACAGAATCTCGACATTTTCGTCACACTCTTCCTGTATTCTTAGAAGCATCAAAGGGAACAAACAAGGAGGAATTGATGATGTTAAACAATTACGATTTTAATCATACAGAAAATAATAATGAAATGGAAAATGAAAGAAACACTTATCAGCCACTGACCCCATCCGGCAATCATAATGACAATAAAAAGAATCCTAAAAACTCTAAAAAACTTGCAAAGAAGATCGGTGCTATCACTCTAAGTGCTGTTTTATTTGGTTCTGTCGCTGCCGGTTCTTTTCAGGCTGTTAATTATTTTTCACCATTTTCAAAAACAACAAGCAGCTCCGGTTCAACTACATCAAACAACAGTTCAAGTACCAGTTTATTAAAAACAACTGCTGTTTCAGGAAGTTCAAACACCGGCAGTTTAGATGTCTCTGATATCACAACATCTGCAATGCCATCCATCGTAGCAATCACAAATAAATCTGTTCAGGAAGTCCAGGATTACTTCAGTCAGTTCGGATTCGGCGGACAAGGTCAGACACAAACTCAGGAAACCGAAAGTCAGGGTTCCGGTATTATTATCGGTAAAAATGATTCCGAACTTTTGATGGTTACGAACAACCACGTAGTCGAAGGTGCAGATACCCTTTCGGTTTGCTTTATTGACAACCAGGTATATGAGGCAGCAATAAAAGGAACCGATCCTGAAAATGATCTTGCAGTAATTGCAGTACCACTCGACAGCATTTCCGATGATACAATGTCTCAGATTGCTGTTGCTTCCATCGGTGATTCTGATTCTTTAAAAGTCGGCGAACAGGTTGTTGCAATCGGTAATGCATTAGGATACGGTCAGTCCGTTACAACCGGTATTGTAAGTGCCGTAAATCGTACTTTAAGCAGTGATTCTTCTGATACACAGGACAGCAACTCTTCTGATGACAGCAGTTCTGCAACTTATATTCAGACAGATGCCGCTATTAACCCAGGTAACAGCGGTGGTGCGCTTTTAAATATGAATGGTGAAGTCATCGGTATCAACTCTGCAAAACTTGCTTC
>JAIIAN010000057.1 GCA_022717655.1 Bacillota bacterium
GATATTTCTCAATCGTTCCCGGTGCTTTTTCCTGTTCTTTTAGTTCCCATGCGTAGTCGTTTAATGTTGTCAGATTCATTGTTCTCATTGTGTCGTTCCCTTTTCCTGTCTTTTGTATGTTTGTCTTACTGTTTTTCAGTTTTGACATGGTATAGGTATACGATGTTTTTTTGTGTTATACAAGAGGTTTGGGAAAATTACCATTAATTACCAACTTGCGTTTGTATCTAAAAAAAGAATCTCGCAAGCAAGATTCTTTTTTTATTCTTGGTATTTACTCTTCTATTGCATTTAAACCACTGCCCCAGATAGCAGTTCCACTTTTACTGTCCAGTGCGGTAAAGGTCATAACGTATTTCTTTCCATCTTCATCCCATTGTTTTAACGCAATCCCTTTATACTCTGCCTCGTCGGTCTTTAAGGTAATATTATAATCTCCGCTTAATTCCCAAGTTCCCTCAAGTACACCACTTAAGGTATTATTTTTGTTTAATATCAATTCTTCGGATTCTTTCATATCCGAAGAAATATCACGTCCATGATTGATGTATTTATACGTTCCAACAAGTTGTTTACTTTCTAATTTTTCCGCACTTTCTTCTGTGTAACGGTATAGTGCAATCACCGGCCAGCCTTCTTCATTAAAAAACATCTGGTGTACACGGACTTCGTGGGTTTCTCCACTGTTTTCAAAGCGGGTATGATAAATAATAAAATATTTTCCAGTTTCTTCCTGATACAGACAGGAGTTATGTCCTGGTGAAAGGTAACCCTTGCGGTCTTCTCCTTCTTCGCCCTCTTTCCAGGTAAATTTATATCCACCCATTAATTTCGTTCCGTATAATTCTGCGGTCGCATCACTAAAGGCGCTTCCTGCCGGTCCTTTACAGTCTTTCATATCCTGTCCCATAGAATCCACATAAGGTCCGTTTGGATTTTCGGAACGGCACACACGAATATTATAACCACCGTCTGAATCCAGACCGCCAAATGACAGGAACATATAGTAATATCCGGTTTCTTCGTTATAGATAACATAAGGTGCTTCGATTCTTAAATGATTTCCTCCAAGCAGTTTTTCTCCATATCCGCTCTCTAACGGCATACCGGTTTCTGCATCCATTTCTTTTACAAAGATTCCGCCGGAATAAGAACCGTAAATCATCCAAAGTTTTCCCTCGTTATCATAAAATACAACAGGGTCTACTACATTCGGGTCGGTTGTTGCCTGATACAGATTTCCATCTTCATCTTTTTCGCTGGCACTCATACCTGATTTTAACATAATCCCCTCATTGGTATACGGTCCTTCTGCCGAATCGGAAACTGCAGTACCAAGACAGGATAATGGAGAATCCCCTTTACAGTTACAGTAGTATAATTTATATGTTCCGTCATTTAATTTGACTACGTCCGGCGCCCAGAATGTATTGCTCTGTGACCACTCAAACGCTTCTTTCATCTGTTTTAATACATCCGGAATGACGGTATTCTTATTTTTTACCCCTTCATTTACATAAGTCCAGTTCATTAAATCATCGGTTTTTGCAACTGCAAGATGAGAACCGAAAATATAATAACTTCCGTCATCTCCTTCTATAATCGATGGGTCATGCACAGATACTTCGGAAAATTCTTTTTCTACCGGAGTGTCCGCTTTTAATTTTTCTTTTTGTGCCCCACAGCCTGTGATAAGCAGTGCTGAAACTGACATCACTGCAAATAATACCGCTAATTTTTTTCGCTTCATAAATCCTTCTCCCTATTCACTTAGCAAAAAGGCTCAAATAGACAATATTCATCCATTTGAGCCTTTTCTTATTTTTTATACTATTATTAATTTTTATTTTTTCGCTATTTCCATTGGACTATACGCAATCCGTACTTTAATATCCTGATTATAGTTACCAAATTCACTTCCAAAAATGGTAATTCCACCGACATTTTTTGCATCTTCTTCGATTTCAAATTTAAATCTTACGGTGCTCTTATAATCCAGATTAAATTCATTGATGGTAACGTCTGATATTTTCAGTCCATCCACAAACGTTCCTTTTTTATTGATGACAATCATCTTTAACAGACCATACTGATTCCAGTTTGGAAACCACCAATCCGGTGTAAAGATTCCCTGCACATCACCATAGTCTCCAGGGCTTGTCCACGTACCGATTTTGACATCATTTAACAGGATGGAAATATCTGACGGCCAGTCATTATTAATTCCAGGGGCTTCCGAACTAATTTCAAGCGAAACCGTAATCTGGTCTATCTTTGTTGCGCTTGGCAGTAAATTCGGAATCATGTATTCAATATACCCTTTTGTAAACCACAAAATTCCGGCATTGATTCTGTCTGGATGAGAGAAATAACGCGGGTCATCTACCTCACCAACAATCGCCTGACTTGTGGCAAGTCCACAGGTCGGATAGACATCGTAATCCGAATAATGTCCTACTTTTACCTCTGTATTATAAATATTCTGGTCTTCCTCATTTTCTTCAGATTCCACATCAACCACAATTTTATCAACTGCAACTTTACAGACTTTCTGGTTTCCATGACTTCCGCGCTCTGTCATAACCTGAATGATTCCACTCTCTTCCAGTTTTTTAATGTGACTGGTCAGTGCACCATTTGTAATTCCAAGACTTGTTGCAAGTTCATTCATGTTCATTTCATGGTTTTCCTGAAGAAGTTTGATAATATTAATTCTCAGTTCTGAACCAAGTGCCTTAAAAATCTCTAAGCCCTCGTCCAAATTTTTCACATGCAACATACTATAAGTCCTACTTTCTCAGAAATAAATACCTCATATCTTCAAAACAACTTTAGATTGGTCTAAAATATACTATACCACGGTTTTTCCCCAATACGCAAGACCTAAGTTATCAATTCCGGTCACGATATACACTTCTTTTTGATTTTCGATATCCTGGCACCGATAAGTGATTCCATTTTGAAAATAAACACTATCTTTTTCAAGCGTGCAAATCTCGGAATGTTTCATGCTGTTATCAAATTCATCAAATACAATCAGCTCCCAGTTCCCTTCCAGCTTTTCCATATCCGTTTTCGATACCGGCTCAAAGTTCTCTCCCTGATATGGTTCTGCTCCAAATACCGGCCAGTCATTTACAAAAAACATCGGCCGAATCATCATGTAGTGAATCTGATAACTGTTCCTATCTTCTTTTTCGTCATACACCCTGTTTATTTCTGCGCCATCCCTTACATGGTGCACAAAATAATATTTTCCGGACTGTTCATCATAAAATGGAACTCCATGCCCTGGTCCACGAAATCCACCCCATTCCCAGTCTGTTTTTTCTTCTCCTGCTCTCGGATTCTCTGCCAAAAATTCATAACTTCCGGCAAGCTTTAATCCCATCCCCTCTTCTACAAGGGATTTTCCATGCCAGTCCAGATAAGGACCGGTTACACTCTTACTTCTTCCAACTCGAATATCATAAGTATCCCCAAGCCAGCCATAAGACTGAAACAGATAAAAATAACCTGTCTCTGATCCATAGATAACAGAAGCCCCCTCCGGTCCGTCAATCAATGGATGCTTCGCTTTTCTCGAAATGCAGATTCCAAGTTCTTTGGCATTACCGGAAAGCGGAAGTCCTGTTTTTGCATCTAATTCTTTGATATAAATTCCACCAAAGAAAGAACCGTAAACCAGATAACATTTTTCTTTATCCCAGATAATATGCGCATCAATCGCATTTGGCAGGGTATCATCTGTTCCCCAGGTATCTGCTGCAATCCCTCTGTTTTCAAACGGTCCAAGTGGATGTTTGGAAACTGCAAGCCAGATTCTGGACTCTGAACTTCCAAATGCTTTTGTCGCCGAATAATACATGCGGTATTCTCCATGCGTATATTCCACATAAGGTGCCCAGAAATTCACAGTCTGCGGGTACTCTCCATTCTCTCTTCCTTCTTCAATTGCTTCTTTGGAAAGTACTGTTCCTTCATATTGGAAATGAACCAAATCCTCGGAACTTCTGACCGGAATCCCAATCTTGTCATTTAAGCCATCTTTTGGCATATAGACATCTGTACTATAAGAATAATATTTCTTTGTAACCGGATCCCACATCATAGATGGGTCATGCGACCATCTGGATGCATTTTTAAAAACACTGCCTTCATTTAATGTTAATATTCCTGTTTTCAAAATTTCTCCTCTTTTTTAAAATAGGGCTGTTTTCAGAACAAGCTGAAGACAACCCTATCTCTTTTTCTTAAATCTATTTTTTAAATTTACCCTTCTTAAAAATGCATTTTACCCTTTTACACCTGATACAGCCATCGACTCAATAATGTAACGCTGGAAGAAGAAGAACAGCAACAGCGTTGGCAGAATCGAAAGTACAGATGCAGCCATAATCAGCGGATAATCACTGTTTACTGCGTAGTATGCATTAAAAGAACGAATAACAACCTGTAAGGTGAACCATTCTTCATTCTGAATGAAGATAGTTGGGGCAAGATAGTCATTCCAGATTCCCATAAACCACAGGATAATCTGTGTCATTAACGCACCTTTCATCAGTGGAAGGAAGATACTCCAGTACATACGGAAGTAACTGCATCCGTCCAGCTTTGCAGCTTCTACAATAGAATCCGGAATACTGGTCAGATTCTGTCTTAAGAAGAAGATAATACTTACATTTCCAAATAATCCTGGAATGATAAGTGGAAGCAGACTGTTTGTCCATCCCATTTTTGTAAACATTACATACTGCGGAATCATAACAACTGCAAATGGAATCATCATGGTTGCAAGCAGTCCTAAGAAAATACCATTTTTTCCTTTGAATTTTAATTTACTAAAGGAAAATGCTGCAAGGGAGGAGGTAAATGCTCCAACTACCAGTACTGGAATTGCAACGGTTAAGGTATTTCTTAAACCTCTTAAAAATTCCGGTTTCTGTAACACTTCAGAGTATTTTCCGAACTTCCATGGTTCCGGAATAATGCTGAAGTTTGCAGAAAGAATCTGGTTCTTTGTCATAAAGGAACTTAAAACCATGTATAAGAGCGGGAATACCATTGCAACTGCACCAATTAAAAGCAGTACAAATATAATACCGTCTATCGTTTTTGCTTTTTTTGTTTTTACTTCTGAACTTTGTTCATCTAATTTTGCCATATTCCCACCTCCTTACTCAATTGTCTTAACCCACTTATCCTGACCTTTAAAGTTAATTGCTGTTACAATAAAGATTAAGATAGCAAGAATAAATGCCATTGCTGAACCATATCCCATCTGGTTATTTCCAAATGATTTATCATACATATAGAATACAACGGTTGCTGCACTGTAGTTTAATCCACCATTTGGAACCATAACGAGAACTTCTACGAATACCTGGAAACCACCAATCAGACCAGTAATCAATAAATAGAAGGTAACCGGTGATACCAGTGGAAATGTAATGTGACGGAATAATCTCCAGCCACTTGCTCCATCGATTTTCGCTGCTTCATAATAGTCTCTTGGAATACTCTGCAGACCGGATAAATAAAGGACAATAGAACCACCCAGTCCTTTCCATACCATGAAGATAATCATGGAAACTTTTACCCAGAACTGGTCACCTAACCAGTTTGGTCCGTGTACGCCGGATACTGCTTTGATAATGCTGTTTAAAAGACCGTAATCATAATTAAATACCCACATCCACAGGATTGCAACTGCAACCAGAGAAGATACTACAGGTACATAATATAAAGTACGAAGAATTTTAATTCCTCTCATCTTGCGATTCATTCCAACTGCAATTACCATAGCTAACGCCATTCCAATCGGAATACCAAGCATGTAAATAATGGTATTACCTAATACTTTCCAAAATTTTGCATCGGTCAGTAATTTTGCATAGTTCTGAAATCCTACAAAATTATCTAACATGCTATTCATACCATTCCATTTTGTCATACTTGCAATTAATGCAAATACAATTGGAAATGCCATAAAAATACAGAACCCGATAAACGGCGGTGCTACAAATGCCAGTCCCCAGCAATGTTCCTTATATGCCGCACGGTTCATTTTTTGCTTTGTCTTTGTTTTGCTCATCTCTTACGCTCCTTAATCTTTAAGGAAGCAAAGCCGGTTTTGTCTGCTTCAGCTAAAAACCGGTCCTGCTTGAATTTACTATTATTCTACACTTTCCCAAGCTTCATCCAGAGATGCCTGCATCTGAGGCTGTACCTGCTCGATGTATTCATCTACTGTCATAGAGCCGTTCTTAACATTATCAAGTCCTTCAAGGAAAAGGTCATGCCATTCAGCGTTTGGAGTATAAGTTGTCTCCTGGAATCTTCCTTCGTATTTGTCTGTTCCCTGTAAATAGTTAAAGAATACGTTTACGTTTGATGGGAATGCAAGTGTTCCATCTTCGATTGCTGTCATAAATTCACCCTCAGCAAGTGACTTCATGTTTGGTAACTGGATGGACTGTCCACCGTCGATACCACTGAGTTTTTTCTGTCCTGCATCGTCTGTACACAGATAAGAAACAAGTTCGGTTGCTTCTTCTTTGTTTTTACTCTTTGCAGATACACAGAAACCAACTGTTCCGAGCCATGTCATGGATTTTCCTGTTGACAGTGTCGGGTATGCACATAAATCCCAGTTGAATGGGAATGTTTCGTCATCCATAAATGCAGCTACGTCCCAAGTACCGCATGCATAGAATGCTTCCTGTCCGGCAAGCCATCTCTGATATACACCAAGAGAAGCATCCTGTTCTACTGTAGGAGTCAGTCCAAGGTCTACTGTAAGGTCAACATATTTCTGAAGTGCTTCTTTAAATTCTGGAGTGTCAATTGTTACTGTTTTGTGGTCATCACTTAAATAGCTTGCCCCGTTTGACCATACGAATGGCTGAAGCATGAATGCATTTGCAAATCCGCATCCCCACTGGTCGATTTCTCCATCACCGTCTGTATCTTTTGTAAGTTTCTTGCAGACTTCAACGAATTCATCATAAGTGTATGGATTTTCCGGGTCCGGGTAATCCAGTCCTGCTTCATCGAATAAATCTTTGTTGTATGCATAAGCAAATACAGATGCATCTTTTGGAAGTGCATATAAATCTCCGCTTCCTGTCTTGTCTCCGTCGTAACGGTAGCTGTCAAGAGCTTCCTGTGCCAACATTCCGTCTGTGCTGATTCCTTTTTCATCTAAAATCGGCTGTAAGTCTTCGATGTAACCATTTTCAACGAACTGCTCTACAGATTCCGGTCCAACATAGAAGATATCCGGCAGGTCGCCTGCTGTCATCATACCTGTTAATGTTTTGGAATATTCATCCTGAGTGGTAATCTGTACATCAATGTTTCCAATTGTATCTGCATGGTCTTTTTTATACTGGTCAATCATGCTTTTGTATACTGTTGATTCATGGTCGTTTGCAAAAATGAAAATTGAAAGGTTTTTCTTTCCATCTGCTGTTTCTGATGAATCTTTACTTCCGCCACATCCGGCTAAAAGTGATGTAGCCATTATTGCTACCAGTCCTGCTGAAACTAATTTTTTTAACTTCATTAAGGGCTCCTCCTCTTTCTCTCTCGATAGACTATATCGTAACTTCGTTTGTAATGACATACTAGCACTTCATTTTAGATTTAGCAATAGTTTTTTACTTTTTTCTAAATATTCAAGTTGTTTTCGCCATTTTATACAATTTACGCTTTATGTTTTTGTATATATTTTTATTAATATTTAGAATAATCTAAAACATTAATTTTATTCAAATACTTCTTCCAGTGTCTGATATTCAAATACCGGGAAATCATTTTCATCATAACGTACTTTCATTACCATAGCGTGGCGGTTCGGGTCATAAAGAGGGTCGCCCACAATTTCATCATAAGGTCTTGCATGGTAAACGCAGAGGTCTGTCTCTCCATCTTCCGCTTTCACAAATGAATTATGACCAGGACCAAATACACCTGCTTCTCTATTTGTCTTTAATACCGGATGACGCAGTTTTATCCAGCATGCAGGATCTAATAAATCTGCATCCTCATCAATGTAAAGCATACCCATGCAGTAACATTCTCCTGTTGCACTTGCAGAAAACGTCAAATAAATTTTTCCATTATGTTTTAAGATGGCCGGTCCTTCATTTACCCAGAAATCAATTCGTTCCCAGTCATAATCCGGAGTTGTTAAAAGTACCTGAACGGTAGCTAATTTGTTCGGAGCTTCCATTTTTGCAATGTACAGGTTTGATATTTGCTTGCCAACACCTGTTTTTTCAGCCCAAATGTAATAATATTCCCCTTTATGTTCAAATACAGTTGCATCTAATGAAAACGCATGGAAAGAAAATTCATCTTCATCTGCTGCCTGCATCATGCCAAGTTCTTCCCATTCATCTTTCATCGGATTCTGTCCTTTACAATGAAGTACGTAAGGGCGAATCTCCCAGATATCATCTTTGTCTCCTGCTGCATAATAGATGTACCATCCGCCATCTACATAATGAATTTCCGGAGCCCAGATATGGATACTCTGTGGACCTTCTTCATGTTTTACCCAAAGTGTTCTCTCTTCTGCTTCGGCCAGTCCCTTTACTGTATCGGCTGAGCGTAACACCACTTTGTCATAAGCTGGAACAGATGCGGTAAAGTAATACGTTCCCTCTTTACTTTTATAGACATAAGGGTCTGCTCTCTGTAAAATCAACGGCTGATTGTATTTGGTTTCTTTATAATCGTTTTTATTCATTCTCTTTTTTCTCCTTTTGTTTTTAGATTAACGTAAAGTAATTTTATATTATTTAAATATAAATTTCAATAGTATTTTAGACTTTTGTAAAATATTACTGATTCCAATTCGGCTTTTTTGTGAATGATTTTGTGGGTTTTTATTTGAATTTTACCTTAGATTATTCTATAATATTATACGAAAACCAAAACTTTATCTCAGCCGAAAATGTTTATGAATGTTCGGTCTGAATCGATTTCACCGCCAAAAATGGCAGAACGGAGACAAATTTTTTATGAATCTTTTTACACACGACAGCCTGCTGTCCCGATTTTTTTATCTTGTAGGTGATATTATTACCCTGCACCTTTTATGGATTTTATGCAGTCTTCCAATTTTCACAATCGGAGCATCTACCACAGCGCTCTATTACAGCTGTATGAAACGAATCCGAACCAAAGAGGGCTATCCTCTGAAAAATTTCTTTGCTTCTTTTAAGATGAATTTTAAACAGTCCACCCTTATCTGGCTTGGTCTGCTTGTTATCGGATTTTTGTTCTTTGCAGATTTCAGAATTGCTATGGCGCTTGGAAATACACTTGGTCATCTGATGCTGATTGCCTGTTCCTGTTTTTTTATTCCGTATCTCTTAATCTGCCTCTACATTTTTCCGGTACAGGCAAAATTTAAGAACACGATTTACGATAATTTAAAAAACGCATTTTTTATGGCAATCCGCCATTTTCCATTGACTCTGCTTTTAGTTGTGATTGATGCCTCCTTTGTTCTGCTTTTCTTTTCTTCTGTGCCATTTATTGGACTGGCACTTTGCTGTGGAGTCGGACTGCTTGGATATTTAAATTCGAATTTATTTGTTTTTATCTTCCGTAAATATGTGCCGGATGAATTCGAACACGATCTAGAAATTTCCGGGGAACACTTTTAAGAGGAGCTTTTCTTAATGAATACAAAATTTAAAAAAACCGCATTGGATGATAATGCAGATATTTACCAGCACGGCACGAAATCTGTCACAAAAGAAGAAATCAAAAAACTACCGCTCAAAAAACGCATCGCTTACTTTTGTGACTATTACCTTGCGAAATGCCTTGTTGTGCTTGCCCTGATTATCTGCACTATTCTTGTTATACGCACAAGTATTAACGGAAAACAACATACTCCTGTCCTTTCCGTAGCATTAATGAACGAAATTTATCTTTCCGATACCGATACACTTGCTAACACACTGAAAAACAGCTTGGAACTGGATGACGACGCAGTGATAAATGTCACTTATTACAATCTTGATGAATATCAGAATAACATGTCTTACCTTGCTCACCTTTCTGCCGGAAGTGTTGATGTGATTCTCTGTTCGAAAGATTTTTTTGAAGAATCCGCAAGCCAGGGGATGTTTGCTGATTTAAGCACCCTGCTCTCCGAAAAAGAGCTTTCTGATTATTCTTCACAGTTAAAAGAAGCGTCCGTTATTGACACGGATACCGATGGCACAGTTCTTTCCGAATCTGACCCTGCACCAATGGGAATTGATGTTGGAGAATATATTATCTGCCTGACCGAAAAAGGAAATAATCCGGAAAATGCGAAAAAAGCAGTTTCTTTCTTTACTAAAAATACCGACTGGCTGAACTGACGACTTCGATTTTGCCACAGATACAGAAATAAAAAGATTTTTGATTGTCTTAATTTTATCTCTGTTTTACTTTTTTCTTACAACTTCATTGAGAAATTCTTCACAAATCTTCTTTATACTTTTTTGTTATCGCACGAATTCGAATATAATAACTAATACAAAGTAACAAAGCCGCTCCACTCCAGGCAGCAATCTCGGCAAAAAAGATTCCATTTTGACCGATAAAAATCGGAAGAATTAAAGCTGCACCAATTCGCATCAAGAACTCCGCAAATCCACTTAACATTGGAAGCAAGGTATCTCCAAGTCCCTGAAGTGCCGAACGATACACGTATAAAAAATATAACACCCACAGCATCGCCGCCATAATAGAGAGATAATGAAATGCAATCTCAAGTACCGCTTCGATCTGCTGTTGCTCTCCGGAGAGGAATAAGGATAAGATTGGTTTTCCAAATAAAAACATTGCAGCGGAAATCACGATGGAAGTCGCAAGCGAAATCAAAAGACTGACCCGAACTCCACCTTTAATTCGATCAAATTGCTTTGCTCCTAAGTTTTGTCCGACATAAGTTACGATTGCATAACCATAAGAAATCGCTGCCATCTCAAGCAAACCATACAGCTTATTAGTCGCAGTAAATCCGGCAACAAATAAGAAACCATAGCCGTTTATTACATACTGAACGACCAAGCCTCCCACTCCGATAATGATATTTTGAAAAACTACCGGAATTCCCAGTTTCAGTAAATTTAAATCCAGTTTTGCCTCATGCTCAAAATCCGATTTTGCTAACTGTACCAGCTTAATTTGTTTTAAAATTGCAAAACAATAGATCGCAGAAAACAGCTGTGCAATAATTGTTGCGATTGCTGCTCCGGCAATCCCCCAGCCAAACACAGCAACAAACAATAAATCCAGTACAATGTTGATAAGCGATGCAATCAACATTGCCGTTAATGGTGCTTTACTGTTTCCAATTGCCCGCAACTCACAGGCAAACATATTATATGCCGTCGTAAATGGAATTCCACAAAAGATGATTCGCAGATAAAGCAGTGCCATCTCAATGATGTTTTGCGGGGTATGCACTCCGGTCAATGCCGTTGAAGCCAACAGCTGGCTCAAAGCCAAAACCAAAACGGCAGTAATCGCAGTTAAACGATAACTATGCGCAATTACCTTTCTTAAGGCGACTTCATTGCCTGCACCGTAATGCTGTGAAATCAAGATTGAAAATCCCTGTGTAATTCCTGTTGAAATGCCTGTCACAATCCACATTAAAAAATCAACTGAGCCAAGCGCTGCCAAAGCTTCTACACCTGCAACCTGACCGACAATCATAGTATCTACCATAGTATAAAGCTGCTGGCAAATGTTCCCAAGCATTAACGGAAGCGCAAAAAAGAAGATTAATTTTGCGGCATTTCCCGAAGTCATATTTTGCGTCTGTGCCTTCATAACATCTCATAAATCCTTTCAAAAAATACGTTTTTTATCCTTTCGGATATCAACTCTATTCTACCATATTGCCCTGTAAAACGGAAGAAAAGGGACTGAAATTCAGCCCCTTTTTTTTATGTATTTTTTCTTTAATGCTTTCTCCATTTTTATGTGTTTTTTAGCCGAAAATCCTAGTCCGATTTTTCGTTTTTTTGCATCATTTTTTTCTCCGGAAGCACCAACATTGCAAGCGCTACTAACACGATAATTAACCCTGTAATTGAAAGCACAGTTGGAATTTCTCCAAAAAAACAAATACCAAATACCATCGCCGCAACCGGTTCACATGAACATAAAATTGATGCCCTACCTGCATCCATATGGTTCAATGCAACCGTATAGAACGCATATGGAGCCACCGCAACACATAAAACCATATAATTTCTTCATTTTTTACCAACTTTACTCTCATTAACAATATTTTTTCAGAATTTCATGCATGTTTTCAAACTGCTCTTCCATCTCCTTTACCAGACGAAACTGTGTTCTTGCGCGCACCAGATTGTGCTCCGGATATGCCGTTTTAAAGTATACATCGCCCTGAAGGAAGTCCGCAAGAAAACGCATTCCACACTCTAAAGTCATCAATCTGGCTCCCCATGGAAGGCTCTCAATTTCTGCCGGAGTCAGCACATCTTTTGCCATCTCCAGATATCCCTTCACATAGATTTCATAAAGGTCGATATCAAAGTGTACTTTGTCCAAATCTTTTTCATCTTCTTCTGCGGTAGAGGCACCGAAACGAATCGAATCACCGAAATCATTGCAGGCAAGCCCCGGCATAATCGTATCCAGATCAATAATACATAAGCCCTGATCCGTGTCTTTATCAAATAAAATATTATTTAATTTTGTATCATTATGTGTCACACGAAGCGGCAACAGACCCTTTTCCAACTGCTCCATCAAAACATTACAATCGGCTTTTCGTGAAAGTACAAATTCAATCTCCGGACGGCATAATCTGGCGCGATTTTTCACATCTTTTCGCTGTGCATCTTCAAAATCACGAAAACGCTTTGCAGTGTCATGAAACTGCGGAATCGTCTCATAAAGACTGTCTGCCGGATAATCTCCTAACTGCTTTAAAAAATGTCCAAAACTAAGCGCCGACTGATAAAACTGCTCCGGACGTTCCACCTGCTGATAGCACACGGAATTCGGCACATAATGCAGGCAACGCCATGGCTGTCCCTTCTCATCTTCAAAATAAGTATCGCCACTTTTTGTCTTGATGTAAGATAAGGATTCTCTGTCTAAATCGCCACCGTCCTGACGAATAATATTACGTAAATATTCCGTCACTCCAAAGATATTTTCCATTACCTGATCCGGATTTTTAAAGACGTTAATGTTAATTCGCTGCAATACAAAGAGCGGCACATCATTTCCATTTTCATCCGGCAAATAGACTGCATAGGTCTCATTAATATGACCTTCTCCAAATGGTTTTACATAGCTGCAACAATCGCCAAAACCAAACGCATAAATCGCATCTTCCAGACTTCGGCTATCAGCACCTTCAATGGTTCTTCTGGTAGAGAAAATCACTTCTCCTGCTTCCACTTTTCTGCCCGGTTCAATCACACAATGTGCTTTTACTACGCTGCCAAGACCAACATGTGCGCCTTCTTCTACAATCGAATCATGGTCTACCACCGCACCACTGTTGATAAGCGCTGCCATTTTGATTGTTGTACTTCTATTTACCACTGCTCTTTGCATAATAAAACAGCCCGGTTCTAAAGTAACACTCGGACTGACGATTGCAGATGGATGTACGATTGCCGGTACTTCATACTCTTCTTCAAGCAATTTTCGGGTCCAAAATAAACGCGTCTTGTTATTTCCGAAAGCCGCTACCGCCACCGAATACTCTCTATGATACAGATGATAATCGCAACATCTGCCAATCACATCATTATCCTTTGCGGTATCATCTAAAAATAAGACTTCCTCATAACCAAGTGCCAGTGCGGTTTCTTTCACCATTCTTCCAAAACCGCCCGCACCAAGAATTAATAAACTTTTCATTTTCTTCTTTTCTTCTTTCCTTCTTTTTTATCTTGAGAGCATACGCTCCGATTTGTATTCTGTAAAATAATTTTAGATTTTTCAAACATAAATTTCAATTATATTTTAAATTTTTATGAAATATCACTGATTCCAACTCGGTTTTTTTGTAAATGATTTTGCTGGTTTCTTACTTTACAAAAAATACTGTTCTATTTTATCAAGTGATTCCACACACCCGTACAATTTATCTTTTAATTCTTCTTCCGGCTCACTCTGATCCGGCACAAGTACAACCTTACACCCCGCACAGTATGCACTCATTACTCCATTCGGAGAATCTTCCACTGCCATACATTCTTGTGGCATAAGTTCAAGCTGCCTGCACGCATACTGGTAAATGTCAGGCGATGGCTTTCCGGATTTTACCATTGTCGCACAAATTATTTTATCAAAATATGGATACAGTCCAATTTGCTTTAAATATCGTATAGCACGTTCTTCATCCGTTGCTGTTGCAATCGCCCGCTTAATCTTTTTTGTTTTTAAAAATTCAAGCAGTTCAATTGCTCCTTTTTTTAATTCGATTCCATTTTTTTGAAGTGCTTCTTCCATAATTTTTTTTCGATATGCACGAATTGCATCATAGTCCAGATTCGGGTCATGAAACATTTCTTTTAAATGCTTCGGTGCATAAGGACAGCCCAGTGAGCGCATACTAAGTGCCTGTTCATCACTCATCTCATATCCAAAATGTGCCAGTGCCTTTGGCCAGAAAATCCGGTAATATTTCTCTGTGTCGATTAATGTTCCATCCATGTCAAAAATAACTGCTTTTATCATACTCTCTTCGATCCTTATTTTTATTTTTCTGAAAATTCAGCCCACTCTACCGTGTATTCTTTTCCAATTTGTTCTCCAACATTTTTTACATATCCTTCAATCAGACTCTTTGCCCGTTCTTTTGCCTGATTTAAGAGATTTCCATTTCCTTTTGCAGTTTCTTCCATGTGATTTTGCGCCTCTGCAAGTGCTTCTGTCTCTTCTTCTTTGGTAATCTCTGTCATAAATCCTGTATCGGTAAGCGGTTCGCTCATGGAATCTTCATCTAAATCTACACTTAAAATCTCCGCATCCGGAATCGTCACTTTTACTACCCCGTCAGCAGTTGGTTTTTCAACGGACACCTTACTTACGTCAATTCCAAGTTCCACAATTCCGCTGTATTCGGTCCAGATTTTCTTATAACCTTTCCCAAGCCACTTAAATAATCCACTGGCTTCGGTCTCTGATTTTGCCACATTATGATAATAACATTTTAGGGTTGCAAGTTCACAAACCGAACTGATTGCGGAAAAATCCGCTTCCTCTTCTTTGGATTGTTTTTTGTCTCCACAGCCTGTCAGACACAACATACTGATTATTAAAAGACAAAGTATTTTCTTTTGTTTCATAATCATTTTCTCCATTTTCTTCTTGTACTCTACCACTGAATCGAATAGCCTTCATGTTCCAAAATCGGTGCTAACAATGCCTGGATTACAGACTGAAGGTTTTCCTCTGCGGTTTCATATAATTTATCCGAAGTATTTGCTTCGTTGATTGCATCTTCTTTGCAAAGTGTAATGACTTCTTTTAAAGAAAGATCCGGATTTTTGGGAATGTAGCTGATTGAGTTCTCATCCAGAGTTGCAATATTAATTTCTATTTTGGGAAGAATCGGTGTCACGATTTTCTTTTCTTCGTCTATTTTAAATTTTACATCCTCCATATTGATTCCGACTTTTACATTTGCATCATAAGCAATATAACAATCCACATCCTCCGGATTGTTTTCATTTTTTTTCTCAGCTACGCCATTATAGACAAATTCTGCGGTGGATAACTGACTGATATCTATCGCCTTTTCAAGCTGTGAGGACGTAATGGTATTTTCTTTTCCTATTTTGCTTATCTTATTTGGAAGCACCAGACCTGCTCCTGATGCAATT